>JAENXB010000191.1 GCA_016649785.1 Flavobacteriaceae bacterium | reverse complement strand
TCTGAGCTATGGTGCTTATTGTATTTCTTTAACCAATAATTAAATCGGTGATAACTCACCGATTTCTGGCTTATAAATTTTCCTTTAGTCAATCCCGATTCCTTCCATTCCCGAACAAGTGAATACATTTGTGCCTGTTAATCCATATTTTTGATTTTAAAAACAAATTTCAGGATTCTATGGGATTAATAAAAGATGGGGTTGGTGGGGAGGATACAATTTGGCGAAGTACTGGTTTTTGTTATTTTTGATGCGTCTGAAGAGTCCCATTGATTATTTTTTTTCTCAAAACAAAAATAAGGGATTCTCAGACATTTTTATTTTCTAACTTTCGGATGGTAGTGATTTTAGATGATTTAATTGATTCCCAAAATTCGCTCTAATCTATCCTTATCAATTTCAGTACCGGCAAAATCATCAAATTTTCTTTCTGTTGCCTCAATTATATGGCTTTGAATAAATGGAGCCCCTTCCTTGGCACCTTGTTCTGGGGACTTTATACAGCATTCCCATTCCAATACCGCCCACACATCACAATCGTACTGGGTCAATTTTGAAAAAATAGTTTTGAAATCGACCTGTCCATCACCAAGACTGCGATAACGGCCGGCCCTGTTTATCCAATCTTCATATCCTCCAAATGTTCCTTTTTTTCCGGTAGCATTGAATTCAGCATCTTTAACATGGAACATTTTTATGTAGTCGTGGTAATAATCAATATATTTAAGATAATCCAGTTGTTGTAAAACAAAGTGGCTTGGATCGTATAAAATATTTACCCTTTTATGGTTATTTGTCGCTTTCAGAAAACGTTCAAATGTTACCCCGTCATGCAAATCTTCGCCAGGATGTACTTCGTAACAAACGTCTACTCCCTGTTCGTCAAAAACATTAAGAATAGGTAACCAACGATTGGCAAGTTCTTCAAATCCCAATTCCACGAGACCCGGTGGCCTTTGTGGCCAAGGATGGGATGTATGCCAGAGAAGGGAGCCACTGAAGGTGCCGTGAACATCCAGCCCTAAATTGCGGCTTGCTTTGGCAGCACTTTTCAGCTGTTCCACTGCCCATTCTGTTCTTTTCTTTGGGTTATTTTTATAATCGTCTGGAGCAAAATTATCAAACATTATATCATAAGCAGGATGAACCGCTACCAATTGCCCCTGGAGATGGGATGAAAGTTCTGTAATTTCCAATCCGTAAGACTGTACTTTCCCTTTTAGCTCATCGCAATAAGTTTTGCTTTCACCTGCTTTTGAAAGATCTATTAAGGCACTTTCCCAGGTTGGTATTTGAATTCCTTTGTACCCTAAATCTGCAGCCCATTTACATAAGCCATCAAGGGAATTGAAAGGAGCTTTATTATCCATAAACTGCGCTAGAAAAACCGCAGGTCCTTTTATAGTTTTCATTTCATTATATTTTTACTGGTTAAAGTTTTATTATTGATCAAGTTTCACCCAGACATTTCCGTTTTTATGTGATTCCACTGTTTTTTCAATGAAATCCATTCCTCTTACACCATCTCTTATGGTTGGAAATTCAGCTGGATTGTAATCTTCTTTTTTAATGGCTTTTGCCACTCCTTTGTAAATATTTCCCATTGAATCAAAAATACCCTCGGGATGTCCTGGAGGTAGTTTTGTTCCGTCAAGAGAAAGTTTGCTATTATATATGTGTCCTGGCTTCAATACCCTTATTGGATGACCATCTTCTAAAAGATAAAGGCAATTTGGATTTTCCTGCTCCCATTTAAGGCCTCCTTTTTCACCGTAAATACTAACAGTTAAATTATTTTCTTCACCGGTAGCAATTTGGCTGGAACGGATAATCCCTTTTACATAGTCTGAAAACCTCAATAAAATAGTACCATCTATATCCAGCTTGTTATCCTTATATAGATAATTAAGGTCGGCCAAGATTTCTTTTACCTCAAGTCCACTTACAAATTCAATCATATTAAAGGCATGTGTCCCAATGTCTCCAACACAACTACTTATTCCTGCTCGTTTTGGGTCCAGGCGCCAAACAGTGGAGCGTTTGGCTTTATCATGAATAACCGAGTTAATCCAGCCTTGATAATATTGCACATCAACTTTTTGAATTTTTCCTATTTCCCCAGCAGTAATCATTTCCCTCATTTGTCTTACCATTGGATATCCCGTGTAAGTATAGGTTACGGCAAAAATTGTATTAGATTGTTGTAAGGATTTTTCCAATATTTTTGCCTCCTCATACGTAGTAGTAAGTGGCTTTTCACAAATTACATTAAAGCCGTTTTCCAAGAGTTGTTTTGCCATAGGAAAATGAAGAAAGTTTGGCGTCAATACAGAAATCACCTGCATTCTTTCCTCTTCTGGAAGTTTTTTTTCTGCATCAATCAGGGAATCCACGTCCTTATAGATCCTATCTGTCCTTAATCCTACTTCTTTAGCAAATTTTTTGCTTTCGGCCAGTTCTGGATTAAAAACCCCGCCTATTAATTCATAACGGTCGAACATTGATGAAGCGACCCGATGTAGGACCCCAATGAGGGAATCCCCACCACCACCAAGAATACCTAATTTTATTTTTGAAGTCATAGAAAATTATTTTGGTTAAGTTTTAAATTGTTTATTTCTTTTTTGTCTTACCTACGACTTTACGACGCGATAACATAAATCTCATCTAGTTCTTCTAAATTGAGTATTTAATAGCAAGAAAAATAATTTATCCTGAGCGGATCCATTTTATTTAGAATGAAATTGTAAATCGTGGCTTGAACATATTCTAACTTACTGCCCAGAATATTCCTTAACTTTCTGCTTTGAAATACCAAGACCTTCTATACCGAGTTCAACAACATCACCGGGTTTTAAAAAGCGTTGTGGGGAGAGCCCCATTCCAACACCAGAAGGGGTTCCGGTAGAAATAATATCACCTGGCAAAAGGCTCATAAACTGACTAACATAACTAATTACCTGAGGGATATCAAAAACAAAATCTGAGGTGTTACTTTGCTGTTTTACTTCTCCGTTCAGCTTTAACCATAAGTCCAGATTGTGTGGATTGGGGATTTCATCCTTGGTAACCAGAAATGGTCCAAGAGGAGCAAAGGTATCACAACTTTTTCCTTTTACCCACTGCCCTCCACGTTCTAGCTGAAAGCTACGCTCGCTATAATCATTGTGAAGGACATATCCAGCAACATAATCCATAGCATCAGATTCTTTTACATAACTTGCTTTTTTTCCAATGACTACCCCAAGTTCTACTTCCCAATCGGTTTTTTTACTTCCTTTCGGGATTATCAAATCGTCATTAGGCCCAACGATAGCACTTGTTGCCTTGAAGAAAAGAACCGGTTCTCCCGGCACATCCATTCCACTTTCTTCGGCATGTTTCGCATAATTCAAACCAATACATACTAATTTCGAAGGACGCAGCACAGGCGGACCTAAACGTACATTACCCCTAATTTCGGGACACTCCTCCTGATTGATTTCAAGCCATGAACTAAGCTTTTCTATCCCCTGATTCTCAAAAAATTCTTCGGTGTAATCAGAACCAAAACCCGAGACATCTATTCTTTTTTCGTCTTCTAATTGAATACCAGGTTTTTCTTTTCCTGCCTGACCAAATCTGATAAGTTTCATCTTAAGTAAATTTATAAATTATGTTTTATCCGTTCAATTTAATAGAACCCCCATCAATTGGGAAATTAGTTCCTGTGATAAAAGACGCTTCATCCGAACATAGATATACAGCCAGGTAAGCTACTTCTTCCGGCGTCCCCATTCGACCAATAGGCTGACTTTTTGAGAGTTTATCAAACATCTCTGCTTCCTTCCCTGGATAATTTTTTGCTATAAAGCCGTCTACAAAAGGGGTGTGAATACGAGCAGGCGAGATACTATTACATCGAATTCCGTATTCCAGATAATCTTT
The DNA here is from genome assembly GCA_016649785.1 of Flavobacteriaceae bacterium. Lineage (GTDB taxonomy): Bacteria > Bacteroidota > Bacteroidia > Flavobacteriales > Flavobacteriaceae > Gillisia. The sequence continues at coordinate 1,583 of JAENXB010000191.1, read as the reverse complement.
TGCTATGGAATATGTCATAGTCAATGCTGCTCCTTTGGACATGGAATATGCAAACCGATCAGCGAGACCAATCACCGAAGCGATACTTGCCATATTAATTATACAGCCCCCATCTTTTTTCATAAAAGGAATAACAGCAAGCACACAATTATAGACTCCTTTAATATTAACCTGATAAATGCGATCCAAATCTTCTTGAGTCGTGTTTTCGACGTTTCCTACATGAGCAATGCCGGCATTGTTTATGAGAATGTCTATAGTTTTTCCTTTTGATATTTGCATAACCACATCTCTAACCTGTTCCTGCCGAGAAACATCACATTCGTAAGATTTGGCTTTACCACCATCTTTATTAATTTTAGCCACAACTTCGTTCCCCTCTTCTTTATTCAATTCTAGAATATGGACATTTGCACCCTGTGTGGCGAACTTCTGCGCAATGGCTTTGCCAATACCACTGGCTCCTCCTGTTATTATCGCTGTTTTTCCTTTAAGGCTGAATATTGACATAAATTAATCTTTCTTTTTTAGTTTTCTATATTTAAAAGCATTTTCCATTGTACGCAGCTATATCCATAGCCGAAGTTCCTTATGAAAAAATAATCAAAAATGTACATCATTCATAGGGAGAAGGACTTATGCAGGTCCATCCACCGTCTATGACAATAGATTGTCCGGTGATATGCCTCGCTTTTTCCGAAATCAGGAACAGGGCTGCTCCGGCAATGTCGGAAGTATAGGCAGGTCGACCTAAAGGTGTAATGGAAGACCAGGTTTTTTCATAGGATGTGTCCTGCATAGTTCTTTCAGTAAGTGTCGCCCCTGGAGCGATTGTATTGACGGTTATTTTATGTGGTGACAATTCTACCACCAAACTTTTAGCGAGCATCTCCAAAGCAGCTTTCGTCATACCATAAGCAGCCAAATTTTTATGGGCCTGATGACCAGTCACAGATGACATAAAAAGTATAGTGCCTCCCTCTTTTTGCTTAATGATCTGCCGGGAAGCAGCCTGAGCTAAAAAAAAGCTCCCACCAAGATTCAGATTAGTGACCTTTTGTAAATCTTCTGGTGTATAAGTAAAAAAATCACCAAAAACTGTGATGCCGGCATTAGCAATAGCAATAGTGAGGCGTCCGAATTTTTTCACTGCACTTTCCACCATCTGCTGAATAAATGCCGGATCAGCCGCATTCCCTGCAATGCCATAGCAGTGTCCTTTGTACTGATTATTAATTTTTGCCGTAGCTTGACTTGTCAATTCCTCGTCGACATCATTTAATATTACTGATGCCCCATTTTTGACTAATTCCAAACAAATTTCATAACCGATTCCCTGACCAGCACCTGTGACAATCGCCACTTGCTGATGAAATGTATTACCCATTTAAGTTTCTTTTGAAGGTTCTTTTTGACATTACCGCAATTATTTTTTGGCTAATGAGAATCTCTTGTCACGTCGCTGCCAGACATTCCCTTTAAAAAGTCGAAATCCGTGCCCAGATTAGCCTGCTCTACGCGGTTAATATAGAGATTTGAATAGCCTCTGTCAACCAAAGGCTGTCTCTTATACACATCTGACG
>JAENXB010000239.1 GCA_016649785.1 Flavobacteriaceae bacterium | reverse complement strand
CGATAGATGATTTTCACCTGATTCTCTACAGATGGTTTATCTTTTGGAGATCTGACCCTTGTGGACAACAACCCGATATGGTTGTGCAGGGCCCATTGCTCTAGTGCCTGAGGGAAGGTCGGTTCATACCTGCAGCTGCGAACCACCCATTGCTTCATATTGTCGGATTTAGCATTGAGTGGCGCCCCGCCAAAATAATTTAAGATGTTATTCAGGGCAGGAATTACTTGGGCAAGGGAAGCATTGGGTAAGGCTTCTGCAAAACCAAAGCCACTAAAGGGAAGCACGCCTATAAGTACAGGGCAGGCTATAATTTCCCCTGTAGAAGTTTCTACATAACTTAACTTAGAACCGGCAAAATCGATTTCCAGCAGCTCTCCCGGGTTATGTTTAAAGGCCATAGTTGGGGTCTTCAAATTGATCTGAGTATCCAATAATTCACAAAAGCGGGAATAACTAAAGCCTTCAGGATATTCTTTTAAATACTCCTGCCATAGCAGTAGCCTGGTTACCCCGACACGCCGTAGTTCGGAGATAAAATAATCCGTTTGTTCTAAAAAATAAAGTGTACGGGCATCCGGGGTCTGATCTGGCCCTTTCTTTTTGGCTTTCACCATATCATAAAGTTCCGGATCTTTGAGATTAAGAAGTACATCATAATCAAGTCCACTGGCCTCAAAGATGCCACGGTAGGAATGAATAGTAGGCCTTGAGACACCAGTCTGCTCCGCAATACTACGCTCTGATAATTCTCTTTTTAGCAATAATAATATTTGTCTAATTTTCTGCATAACAAGGGTTTTGTTGGCCATGATTCTAAGGAGAGTTGGTTATTCAAACTAATGTACTCCAACATCACGGGTTTGTTCCCTTGGTGGTAAACATTGCTTCGGAATTTTTGGTAAACTTTGTGTCGGAATGTCAGCCTATAAAAGCTCAATTCCATCATCAAAAATCCAAATCAATCATAAAAATTGTAAATCTTAGTCCTGATTATTCTGGTAAACTATGCTCAGGAATCAGTGGTAAACATTGCTTCGGAATCAGTGGTAAACTTTGGGTCGGAACAGTGGTAAACTTTGGGGTGGAATATCCACGTAAATAAGCATATTCAAAATGTTGTAGATCCCAAATCCGGCTACAATGAGAAGGGTAATGGAAACGGCATAGGTGATGAGGTTCCTGATGGTGGTGCCGGTTTCAAATTGCGCGTTCGCGGTATTGATATCTATAGCGGTGAGGTTGAACTGTTTTTCAATTTGTTGTGACAGGGGAAAGGCTTCTTCCAGATCGTGAAGTTTTACGTTGATATCAGTAATTTAATTGTTGGGTTTCCCCAGGATGCGTTGCGCTGTTTTTAGATTGACAAAACTCTGGATCTTATCCACCTCAGCAATCCCGCTTTGATAGAAACCCACTATTTTTAAGGGAAAAATATCCCCGTTAATGGTACTTATCTGGACCCTGTCTCCAACATTCAGGGCCATCTTTTCTGCTATTCCTATTCCCAATAAGATCCCGTTTTCGGTGTTTTTAAGGTCCTGCGGCAATCCTTGGACGACATAATCTTTAAAATTAAAGAGTTTCACTTCCTGCATCACATCGATCCCAACCAAATTGCCGCCGATCTCAATAGATCCCGAGATATAAAATATTTCGGCTTTTACCTGCGGAATTGCGCCACGCACGCGGGGATCTTTGTTTAAATGTTTTATGATGGGAGCCGCGTTATGGATCTTCTTCTGGCTCTGTTTTGGTTTTATGGAATGAACCACGTTAAAGGTATTTTGAAGTCCGGTATACATGTCTACCGGTTGCTTTTTTGACGGCTCTATCTCGTTGAAGATCCGGATATGTGGGGTGAGATTGAGGATCAGATCGTCCAGCATTCCATTGAGCCCGGTCATAAAACAGACCAAAATAATGTAAGAACCAATTCCAAAGGTCACTCCCAAAGCCGCAGTCCCCGATTGCCTGAGTTTTGTGAGCAAATGGGTTTTTGCAATGCCGAGTATCACCTTCCAGTTTGTCATTCTTTTGGTTTATAGATCCAGGTTTCGGCGGTAATTCCGGAAAGTACTTCCACGCTGTCCAGATTTTGCAGTCCGGGCGCAATTTCAACCATTCCGTTTTCGGTTTTGACTTTGTTATCCCCGGTTAAATAATCACGGGGAATGGCAAGTGCCTGTTTTTTTTGGCCGACAATAATATTGGCTTCCCCGGATAATCCCGGATATAACACTTCGGGGCCTTCTTCAAAAAGAGCTTCTACTGTAAATGTCTGGTTTCGTTCATCCTTTTTGGGATAAATCTTGCTCACCTTTGCCTTAAATACTTTGTCGCCATAAGCATCCAAAGTGAGCAATACAGGTTGGCCTATTTCTATTTTTACGATATCCACTTCATCTGCCAACATTTCAATAATGAATTTGGATTCGCTGCCTACAGTAGCCAGGGGTTCCCGGTTTGTGACAATTTCCCCCTGATTTTTGAGCAGGGAATATACTTTTCCGTCAATTGTAGAGTTTACCGTAAAATCCTCGGTGTTGATAAGCGAAGCCCTGTAATTGTTTTCGGCCTGCCTGAGTTGGGTTTCAAGCTCATTTTTTGTTTGTTTATATCTGATCTTTAAAAGTTTCAATGAATTTGATGAAAGTTCATACGCGAGTTTTCTGGCCTCAAATTCGGCTTTTGATCCTATTTTTTGTTCCCAAAGGTTTTTCTGTCTATAATAATTGATGGAATCGTTGGTCAGTTTGAGTTTGGCTGCATCAATTTCATCCTGAATACTGCTCAGGATCGCATCATTTCCTTCATAATTTCTGCGTGCGAGCTGCAGCGGAAGTTTTGCGTTTTCGGTATTGAGTTTTGGGCTGTTATTGATGATCTGAAGCAGCGGATCTCCCTTTTTTACCAGATCTCCTTCCTCCACCAGATTTTTGTCCAAAATTCCACTTACCGCGGCAAATACCTGGTACAAACTATCCGGTTGAATTGTAACCGAAGAATATACAGATTCGGTGATATCGGTTTTGGAAGGCAGTATTTTTTCATCATCCTTTTTGCAGGAGATCAAAACAAAGAAAATTAAGATCCCTGTTATAGTTCTATACATACCAAATCCTTTTTATTAAAATTAGAGAAAATTTTTTGCTTTCGGAATGACAATGATCATTTTAAAAATATGAGAGGGGTATTTTTATTTTCCAAAGAACAAAAAAACAGGAGATTGCCCGCTATCCTCAAAACCGGGTTTCTATGCCTTCAGCTTTTCCGAAACCAGTTTTTTATAAAAAAAGTCGGCATCTTTTTTTGTCAATAATTCCGTTCCCGGGGATTTTAATGTCGCGCTTCCACAAGCCAATCCGTAAAGGACAGCTTCTTCCAAAGATTTTCCCAGGGATAAACTATATACAATTCCCGCGACCATACTGTCTCCCGCCCCAATGGAACTTTGGGCGGAAACTTTAAGTGCCGGGAAATGCGTTGCTTTATTTCCGGTGGCCAATATAGCGCCCTTTGCACCCAGGGAAAGTACAATTACTTCCACGGGATAGTTGTCCAATATTTCCAGCAATAACTTTTTTTGTTCTTTCTGATTTGCGGCTTTTTTCCCGGTGAGATCTTCCAGTTCTTCATTATTTGGTTTGAGAAGAAAAGCTCCAACCTTAAGGATTTCCGAGAGAGCTTTGCCCGAGGTATCCAGGATAAATTTCAGGTTGTTCTTTTTGGCTTTTTTGGCAACCTGCGCAAAAAAATCAACCGGTGCTTCCGGACACAAACTGCCACTCGCCACCAAAAATTCAGCATTGTTGATGTTTTCTATTTTATCCAGGATGCTTTTGTATTCCGATTTTTCCAATACCGGCCCGGGCAAACCAAACCGAAAAAGATTCCCGGTTGAGGTTTCGGTTACGGCGAAATTTTCCCTTAAGTTCTGTTTAATTTCCACCGGATCCTGATCTATCCCTTCTTTGTCAAGCAAATCGCTG
>JAENXB010000242.1 GCA_016649785.1 Flavobacteriaceae bacterium | reverse complement strand
TTTGAAAACCATCCCAGTATTACGAGTTTGGAAAAGCAAAAGGAATCTTATTTAATGCAGCAAATTGTGGCTCAAAAAGAAGGATTGCCGATGCTTGGATTGGGAATTGATTATTCCATAATTTCAAAACGCACCGATGCCAACCCGGATATGAACGGACAAGATGCCATTATGCCGATGCTCACGGTTACTCTACCAATTTTCAGAAAAAAATATAGAGCGGCAAAAAAAGAAGCGGAGTTTATGGCAAGCAGCATGGAACAGCAACAGGAAGCTCAAAAAAACGAATTACAAAGCGCTTATGAATTGACGCTTTACGATCTTAAAAAAGCAGAACAACTAATTGCTTTATATGAAAAGCAACTGGTTAGTTCCGGGCAGGCAAGCAAATTGCTTATTTCCGGATTCAGTAATTCCATCATAGATTTTGAAGATGTTTTACAGATGAACCAGGATATATTAATGCTGCAAGCTCAAAAAGTAGAAGCCATAAAAGACGGCTTTACCGCAAAAGCAAAATTGGATTATTTAATTTCTAAATAAGGGAAATAATGAAAGCAAAAAATAAAAAATTACTTAAAATGGCCGGGATCCTGGTAATTGGATTCCTATTGGGATGGTTGCTCTTTGGAGGAGCTGAAAAAAAAGAAGATAAGCTTGGGGAAAATCACGATCATTCCGATGCTGCCGTTGGGGAAATATGGACCTGTTCCATGCACCCGCAAATCAGGATGAATGAACCGGGTAGTTGTCCTATATGTGGCATGACTTTAATTCCGTTGGATACAGAAGGAGCCGCTGCTGACCCTAACGCTTACCAAATGAGTGAAAACGCCATGAAATTGGCCAATATTTCTACTGTGGTGGTTGGAAAAAGCGATGCCAATAAAGAGATACGGCTGAATGGAAAAGTACAGGTAGATGAGCGCCATGCCTATTCACAATCTACCCATATTCCGGGAAGGATCGAGAAAATAACCGTCAATTTTACAGGAGAAAAGGTGGGACGGGGACAAACCCTGGCAACCGTTTATTCTCCGGAACTTGTCACTGCACAGGAAGAACTCTTGCAGGCAGCGAGTATTAAAGAAAGTCAGCCTGAATTGTTTGAAGCTGCCCAGGAAAAACTGCGCAACTGGAAAATAAGCCAGGCCCAAATTGACCAGATCCTCGCAAATGGAAAAGCGATCCAAAGGTTTTCCATACGTGCCGATGTAAACGGAGTGGTAACAAAAAAAATGGTGGAACTGGGGGATTATGTAGAACGAGGGATGCCTATTTATGAGATTTCAGATCTTTCCAAAGTTTGGGTGCTCTTCGATTTATATGAAAGTGAACTCGCCTGGATCAAGGAAGGCAGTGAAATTGAATATACAGTCAAATCTTTGCCGGGAGAAACCTTCACAGGAAAAATCAGTTTTATAGATCCGCTGATCAATTCTCAAACCCGGGTAGCTTCCGCACGCGTTGAGGTAAGTAATAAAGACGGTCGGTTAAAACCCGAAATGTTTGTTTCGGGGATCGTAAAAAATAAAATCGGAAAAGTAGATTCCAAGGAAATCGTAATTCCAAAAACGGCGGTATTGTGGACCGGAAAACGCTCGGTGGTTTATATAAAAGAAGGTTCGGGTTTCAAAATGCGCGAAATTACTTTAGGACCGGCCCTAGGGGATGCGTATATCGTAAAAGACGGATTGGAGATTGGGGAAGAAATTGTGTCCAATGGAACCTTTACCATAGATGCCGCGGTTCAACTATCCGGCAGGCCCAGTATGATGAATCCTGAGGGTGGAGCCGTGGCTACAGGCCATGCAGGAATGGATATGGGTGGAGATAAAGATGAAAAAGGTTCCAAGACGGAAATGAGCGCTGAGGAAATGAAAAACATGGACAATTCTAAAAAAGTAAATGACACTGATCACACAAAAATGGAAAAAAGAATTGTTGTTTCAACAGCTTTTAAAAATCAATTTAAAAAGGTGTTTGAGCAATACATTCTTTTAAAAGATGCCTTTGCCAAAGATGATAACAATTTTGCTCAAAAGACAGCTAAAGAACTGTTGAATGCAATGGCAAAGATAGATATGAAACTGTTGACGAATAATGATGCCCATAATCATTGGATGTTGATCAGCAAAGAGCTTAACGCCTCAGCAACTTCCATTTCCAAAACTTCAGATATCGCGGTTCAAAGAAATCATTTCAAACATTTATCGGCACATTTAATAAAAGCGGTAAAATTATTTGGAGTTGACCAAAAAGTATATGAAGAATTTTGCCCAATGGCCGATGATAGTAAAGGAGCATATTGGTTGAGCCTTTCAAAAGAAATTAAAAATCCCTACTTCGGTAAAGCCATGATCGATTGTGGGGAAATTAAATCTACTATAGAATAAATGGCAGTAAAATTTAATAATTTATTAATAAACCTTAAAATTTATAATTATGAAAAATTTATTTAAGCTTGAAGTATTGAAAACAAACAAAACTCTCACAGCAAAAGAACAAAATGACTTTCGTTTAAAATTTAAACCTTTTTTGAACATAGATGGAGTTTCTAGTTTATGCCTTGAGGAGGAGCATCTATACATAGAATATGACCCAAAATCTTTTAATTTGGATTCATTTAAAGATATTTTAACAGATTCTGGATTTCCATTAAAATACGAGAACAGTAAACTAGCGGATATCTCTGTAGTGTGATGCCAGGTTGCAGAAAAATTAAATCTACCATAGAATAAATGGCAGTAAAATTTAATAATTTAATAATTTATTAATAAACCTTAAAATTTATAATTATGAAAAATTCATTTAAGCTTGAAGTATTGAAAACAAACAAAACTCTCACAGCAAAAGAACAAAATGACTTTCGTTTAAAATTTAAACCTTTTTTGAACATAGATGGAGTTTCTAGTTTATGCCTTGAGGAGGAGCACCTACACATAGAATATGACCCAAAATCTTTTAATTTGGATTCATTTAAAGATGCTTTGACAGAAGCTGGATTTCCATTGAAATAGGAGAACAGTAAACTAGCGAATATTTCAGTAGTGTGATGCCAGGTTGCAGAAAAATTAAATCTACCATAGAATAAATGGCAGTAAAAATTAATTGAAAAATTTAATAATTTATTAATAAACCTTAAAATTTATAATTATGAAAAATTTATTTAAGCTTGAAGTATTGAAAACGAACAAAACTCTCACAGCAAAAGAACAAAATGCCTTTCGTTTAAAATTTAAACCTTTTTTGAACATAGATGGAGTTTTTAGTCTATGTCTTGAGGAGGAGCATCTATACATAGAATATGACCCAAAATCTTTTAATTTGGATTCATTTAAAGATATTTTAACAGATGCTGGATTTCCATTGAAATACGAGAACAGTAAACTAGCGGATATCTCCGTAGGGTGATGTCAGGTTGCAGAAAAATTAAATCCACTATAGAATAAATAGCAGTAAAAATTAATGATCAGGCAGGGTTTATTCTGCTTCAAATTCCTGATTTACTTTTAATCCAAATTTTAAACCTTAAAAACAAATAAAATGAAAAAGATTAAATTGATTATTACAACTGCCTTAAGCGTGGTTGTTTTAGCAGCTTGTGAAAAATCAGATGATGTTCCTGTTCAGGAGATTGAAGGAACTTATGTTGGGACCCTTACAGGATTTGACAATGCAAAAAGTGAAACCGGGGTGAACACCAATGAGGCCGCTATCGCAGAAATAAGAAAATCTGGGAATGAACTAATAGAGGTGCATTTATATAGCGATAGTATGGATACAACATTTGTGCTGAATTACTATGAACATAACAACAGTGTGTTGGTATGCCTTAACGGGGGTGACTTTGAAAATATGTACGGGCATATGCTTGGGCAGGGACACATCAACGGAGGTATGATGGGTGATATGCAAAACGGTGA
>JAENXB010000188.1 GCA_016649785.1 Flavobacteriaceae bacterium | reverse complement strand
ATTGAATGACCAAATTACCATGGACCCGGAATTTGCGGAAATTATTTCCACAAATAACGCCAGGATAAATTGTAAAACCCCTGTTTCCTTTCAAATTGACGGGGAATATATAGGTGAAATAAGTAAGGTGGTAGCTGCTATCGGTCCTAAAAAACTGGAAATAGCTGTCCCTGCCTTAGCTTTTTTCTGAATCATAAGGTGATAGAATGAATTATGAAAATTTAAATAATCCTAATATGAATCTATTTTAGGAGTTAAATATCATCAAAATCTAAGTATTTCAATATGAGTTCAAAAAAAGTAACATTTAAAAATAAAGAAGGGCACGACTTATATGGCAACCTGGAATTGCCAATAGATCAAAAACCACATAATTTTGCTTTATTTGCCCATTGTTTTACCTGCAACAAAAACTTTTTTGCGGTAAAAAACATCAGTGACTCCCTTACTGCCAAAGGTTTTGGCGTGCTTAGGTTTGATTTTACAGGTTTGGGAGAAAGCGAAGGAGAATTTGCTGATTCCAATTTTTCCGGCAACGTGGAAGATTTAGTAGCTGCTGCAGAATATTTAAAAGCTGAATACAAATCTCCCAGTCTTTTAATAGGTCATTCTTTAGGTGGGGCTGCAGTGCTGTTTGCCGCTCAAAAATTGCCTGATGTAACCGCTATTGCTGCCATTGGCGCCCCATCTTCTGTCAAACATGTTCAACATCTTATAGAAGGTAATCTGGATGAGATCACTTCTAATGGAATGGCCAGGGTAAATATCGGCGGACGTCCCTTCAATATTAAAAAGCAATTTTTAGATGATTTAAAAAAACAGGAACTTATAAAAATAGTGCCCGGATTGGGCAAATCTTTATTGATCCTGCATTCCCCACAGGACACAACTGTTGAAATCAAAAATGCGGAAGAATTGTACAAGGCGGCAAAGCATCCAAAAAGTTTCGTATCCTTGAATGGCGCCGATCATTTGCTTTCTAAAAAGGAAGATTCCCTATATGCAGGAGAGATTATTGGCAGCTGGGCACACCGGTATCTTGAAATTCCGAAGGTTTCTTCCCTTAAAACCAAACATGATGTGGTGGCATTTTTGGGGGATGAAGGTTTTACAACCCAAATAAAGGCAGGAAATCATTTTTTTGTAGCTGATGAACCTGAAGAAGTTGGAGGCAATAACTTTGGACCAACTCCCTATGACCTTGTATCGGCAGGCCTTGCAGCCTGCACCTCTATGACCGTTCAAATGTATGCTAAACGCAAAGGATGGAAATTAGAACAGGTTGAAACCCACGTTAATTATAGCAAAGAACACGCAATTGACAGTCAAAATTGTGAAGACGACAGCGCTAAAATTGATACTTTTAAAAGGGAACTGATAATTAAAAGCGATTTGGATGAGAAACAAATTCAACGGCTTTTGGAAATCGCCAATAAATGTCCGGTTCATAAAACGCTGCATTCCCCTACCCAAATAATTACAAGCCTTAAAAAAGAGCTTTAATTTTTCGAATAAATTTAACTTTGTTAAGCAATCCTTAATTTTTTGGTAAATCCCCATATTACTTATAATTTAGATGCTTAAATAAAAATAAAAAATCTAAATAATCAAACTATGAAACGTATCAGCTTAACACTTTTATTTTGCGCAACTTTAGCACTTGTAGGATGTAAAAACGAAAAAAAGGAAAAAGATGTAGAGAAAGTTTCGGAAACTGAGATGACTCAGGAAACAATAAAAGAAGTTAAAAAAGCAAAAGTAACTTTAGAACCCAAGAGCGACAGTAAACTTTCAGGGAATGTTGTCTTTACAGAAGAAAACGGTGAAGTTACTATGACTGCGATCATTGATGGTCTGTCAGAAGGATTACACGCAATTCACCTTCATGAAAATGCAGATTGTTCAGCAAAAGACGGATCTTCTGCCGGAGGACATTGGAATCCAACCCATGAAAATCACGGTAAATGGGGCGATGCTAAAGGTTACCACAAAGGAGACATAGGCAACTTTAAAGTAGATGCCAGTGGCAAGGGAACAATTACCATGACAACAAACGAATGGTGTATTGGTTGTGATGATCCAAATAAAAATATTTTAGAAAAATCGGTTGTTATTCATGATGGAGTAGACGATTTTACTTCCCAACCTTCCGGTGCTGCCGGAACCAGAGTTGGATGTGGAACAATCAAATTATAATTCAAAAACCTTATTTTTGACAGAAAGAGCAACCAATGGTTGCTCTTTCTGTTTAAAAAATATTTTAATTATTGAAAACAAACTGCACTATTATTCAAGACCAACAAATTTCAGAGTTTTAATTTGAATTACTTAAATTCAAATTATAAAAAGATGATGATCTCCCAATATCAGTTTGTCAGTTAAATTACTTCTTCATTCCATGGATCCCTCACTTAGCTGCTTTTTCACCTGGTCACTCCATCACTTCGTCACTTCATCACTTCCAACAATTTCCTTCACAACTTTATATGGCCGTATAATCAACCGGGCGCCTTTATCGTAATTAATGTAATTATAAACCCAGTTAAAAAAGGTAATAGCCCGGTTCCTAAACCCAACTAAAAACCACAAATGCACGAACATCCAGACATACCAGGCAAAGAACCCACCAAACCTAAGCTTGCCCAAATCTACTACTGCACGGTTTCTGCCTACGGTGGCCATAGTGCCTTTATCATTATATTTAAAAGGTTCCATTTTTTTACCTTTTAAAAGGCGAACGAAGTTTTTGGCCAAATGATTTCCTTGCTGAATTGCGGGTTGTGCAACCATAGGATGACCTCTTGGATATTCTTCACTTTGCATCACGGCGATATCGCCAATGGCGAAAATGTTTTCATACCCGTTTACCTGATTAAAATTATTAACCTTATAGCGATTGGCCCTTTCTATTAATGCCAATGCATTCAAACCCATAACGGGAGCCCCGGTAACTCCGGCACTCCAGATAAAAGTGGAGGTTTTAAGGCTTAAATCGGTATTGGTGGTGACCATTTTTCCATCATAGGATTTAACCTGGGTATTCAGGTGAATTTTTACTCCCAATTCTTTTAAAAATTTTTCTGCTTTTTCAGAGGCGTGTTCACTCATGGGAGGCAAAACTCTTCCCATTCCTTCAATAAGGTGGATTTGCATTTCATTAGCATCAAGATCCGGATAATCCTTAGGTAAGATCTGGTTGCGCAATTCGGCTATTGCTCCGCTTAACTCCACTCCTGTGGGGCCCGCTCCTGCCAGAACAAAATTCAGCAAAGCTTTTCGTTCTTCAGAATCTTCTGTAATAACGGCTTGTTCAAGGTTTTCTAAAATCAAACTCCGAATGTTCAATGCCTGAGGAACCGTTTTCATCCCCATGGCATTTTCTTCAATGCTTTTGTTGCCAAAAAAATTTGTCTCAGATCCCGTGGCAATCACCAGGTAATCATATACAAAATCACCGATATTTGTATGGATGTTATTTATTTCAGCGTCTATCCCTTTAACTTCTGCCAATCTAAAAAAACCGCGGGGGCTGTCGCGTGTTATTTTTCGCAAGGGATAAGCAATGGAATCCGGTTCCAGTCCGGCCGTGGAAACCTGATATAATAAAGGCTGAAAAGTATGATAATTGTGCCGGTCCAATAAAACCACCTGAAATTCTTTTTTTAACAATTTTTTAGCAAGGGAGATTCCACCAAAACCTCCTCCTATAATAACCACACGGGACAAATCAGTTTTAGGGATATTCATGTTTTTATTTATAGTATAGTCGTTAAATAATCGTATTATCAACAATTAATATTAAGAGGGCCTAAATTTGTTGAACTTTGGATTGTTGTCCCGGTTCATTAAAGAATATTATTCGTTTTTTTAATTCATATAAAATGAGCATAACGGAAACTCGCTGTAAACACCAATGAAGATAAGCGAATTACTCCCGATATTATTTGACCCATGCAAACCTAAGGTAGCTATCGGGAGACCAATCAAAAACAATAAATATCTACAACTGAAATCAGATCGATGCAAAACAACTTAAATATAAGCAATTTTGAGATCATATTTTTTGCACATTTGTAACAATATTACAAAAGCGAACACTAATAATTTACTAACCAAGGTTTGTGGAGAAAGAACTTGAACATCAATTTGTGACCAATTTGGAGAGAGACCAGAATATTGTGCATAAAATATGTCGCATTTACACCAATGATCAGGCCTCTCATAATGATTTGTTTCAGGAAATAACCATCCAACTCTGGAAAGCTTATCCAAAATTCAGGGGAGACGCCAAATTTAGTACCTGGATGTATCGGGTAGCTTTAAATACCGCAATTACCTTATACCGAAAGAAAAAAAGGGGAATTCAAACCCAGGATTACGATACGGTTCATTTCAGGATCAACGCTGAAGAATACAATGATGAAACCGAACAACAGCTAAAGCTTTTGTATAATGCCGTAAAAGAATTGAACGACATAGACAAAGCCCTGGTTTTTTTATACCTAGAAGATAAAAATTACAGGGAAATTTCAGAAACCCTTGGTATTAGTGAAGTAAATGCACGAGTGAAGATGAACAGAGTAAAGACTAAATTAAAAAACATTTTAAATCCGTAACCTGCTATGGATGAATTGGAAATATTAAAAAAAGACTGGAAAAAGCAGGATGCTAATTATCCGAAGCTCAGCTATGCCCAGATTTATAATATGCTCTGGAAAAAATCTTCTTCCATAGTAAAATGGATATTTGTTATAAGCGTTCTGGAATTATTCATCAGCACCTTTTTAAGCCTCTTGTTTACAGGAGATGATTATTGGGAACAACTGGAAAAATATAATCTGAAGCAATTCGCCGAAGTTCTTTTTGTCATTGGTTATACTATCACGTTCTTTTTTATATTTATGTTTTACCGAAATTACAAAAAGATATCAGCTACAGATGATGCGGCTACCTTGATGCAAAATATTCTTAGAACACGCAGAACTGTAAAATATTATATAGCCTATGTACTTATTTACAATGGATTGACAGCAATAGTGGTTTTTAGCTATATGATCTATCTCCACATAAATTCCCAGGATAAAACTCTTACAAAATACAGTTTTGATACCCTGGACTGGATAAAGTTTATAGGTGCTGGGCTAATGGTTCTAACCCTGTTTCTAGGGCTTATCTGGCTTTTTTACCGCTTGCTTTATGGAATTTTACTCAAAAAATTGCATAAAAATTATAAGGAACTTAAAAAGTTGGAAATGTAATCTAGATTTTAGATATGAGAATTGAGATTAGGTTATTTTTGAATTGTTTCTGTTCCTGATATTTGTTGCCCGTTTTTCTTTCGTTTCTAATTTTTATGATCCTGATTCTTTTATTTTGAATCTGAAATCTAATTTCCTGATTTCCTTGGTCCGGTTTTTAAGATTAATTCCGGATCAAAATATTTTTATTTCCCGCTCCTGATGACTTTTGGTACCGTAAATCAGCCTGTATAATTATTGTTCTTTCCACCTTCCCGGATTTTGGCGCTTACTTCTTTTTAGTCATTTGTTCTAAATTCGTCCTTTTATGCAAGGTTTTAAACCGGTTATTTTTTAAAAACCTTAAAATTCATTACTTTTGCAAAAAATCGGTTTTCCCTCAAATATTAAAAATTCATAAAAATGGAATTTACAAACCCCCTGGT
>JAENXB010000281.1 GCA_016649785.1 Flavobacteriaceae bacterium | reverse complement strand
GCTTTTTGTTTTAGGTACAACCAGATCAAAGTAGCAGAAAGAATCACAAATACAAGGGAACGTATGGTATCTGCACTAAAAATAGACTTCCGGTCTTCTTTTAAAGCCCGGACGAATTCAGCTCCCATTTGCTGGATATAAGCAGCATCATTTCCCCCGCTAAAACTAAACAAAGCCGATTTAAAGACTAGAAATATCAATGCCAAGCCTCCGGTAATTAGGGTTGCTAATTTTAAAGCCCTGAATTTTTCTTCAGGTTTTTCAAAATCCAGGAATAAACGGGATAATCCAAAAACGGCCAATATAGGAACACACAATTCAATAATTATCTGAATGGAAGAAACCGCCCTGAATTTGTTATATAACGGAACATAATCTATGAAGAATTGGGTTAGAAACGCAAAATTCTTACCCCAGGAAAGCAGCAGAGACAAAATTATTCCACCTACTATCCACCATTTCAACCTTCCTTTGATAAGGAAAAGTGCAAAAACAAACAAAAATAGAATTGTCGCCCCAATATATGCAGGGGCGCCCACAAATGGCTGGTTTCCCCAATAAGTAGGCGCATTTTTCGCAAAATCTTTTGCCTGGGCTGGTCCGGCTCCCATGGTGAGTAATTGCGAATACATTTCAGAATTTTCATCTAGTTTTTCTGAACTTGAGCCGCCCATAAACCTGGGAATAAACAAGTTGAAAGATTCAACTATTCCATAACTGTATTCGGTAATATATTCAAAATTTAAACCCCCGGAAGTTTTTGGTGTTCCATCAGGATTTATGGTTAAACCGGTATCTCCACGCGTACTGAATGCTGTATATTGCTGGGTTGCCAATAAATTGGTGGCATTGATCCCAAGTGCCAGGAAAACAGCCAGGACCATCACGCCAAGTGCCTTCAAATAGTTGGGAAGTTGTTTTTTCTTAAAAGCAACAATCAGGTACACGATCCCAACATTTATTACCAGAAGCAATAAATAATAGGTCATTTGAAAGTGGTTGGCACCAATTTCCAACGCCATCGCGAAAGCGAGTAATAGAAATCCCCCGATGTATTTATTTCTGAAACAAAGCAGGATTCCGGCTAAAACCATTGGCATATAAGCAATGGCATGAGCTTTGGCATTGTGTCCTACTCCTAAGATTATGATGAGATAGGTGGAAAATCCAAATGCAATGGCACCAAGAAAAGCCAACTTATAATCTAGTTTAAGAACCAGCAATAAAATGTAAAAACCAATAAAATAAAGAAATAGATAATCGGCCGGTCTTGGCAAAAACCGTAAGACAGAATCGATTTTTTTAATATAGTTATGAGGATAATGTGCACCTAACTGGTATGTTGGCATTCCGCCAAAAGCGGCATCGGTCCAGTAAGTTTCTTCACCGGTTTTGGCACGGAAGTCATTTTGTTGTTTGGCCATCCCGGTATACTGGACAATATCACTTTGAAAAATTTCTTTTCCCTGTAAAACCGGGCTAAAATATGCCAGGGAAATTATTATGAATCCAAAAACAACTAAAATATGTGGGAGAAACTCTTTAAAGGACCTAATCATTATAAAATATTTATTAGGCCCGAAAATTAATCAATTTCTTCGTAATCGATATACTCCCCTACCTTTTTATTGGATTTCATATTTTTCGGAGATTTTTTATCAATATTGACATCACCCTTCTCCTTGGAATCCGGTTGGGATTGTTGGTTAAATTGTTGTTGGAATTTATTTCCTATTTTTTTTAAGAAGTATTTTAAAATCAAGGGTCCAAAAAATCTTATCACTATTTTAAATCCAAAATAAATCAATAAGATAATCAGTATCGTTTTAAGGATACTTTCAAAAGAAGCTTCGTACATCTCTTCGGTTTTTGCAAAATTACCATTATACCAAGACAATTTCAGTATCTTAAGTCCTAAAAAATTAATAAAATCTTCTATATTTGAACGTATTAAAATTCGATAAAAATGCAGCAGCCAACTTCAAATTTCTTATACTTTTTTTTATTCTTTTCCGGATGTTTCATCGCTCAGGCACAATATACCGAAACCATCAATTCCAACCGTCCCGGTAATTCCCAGGGAGCTTTTTCTGTTGGCACAGGAGTAATGCAACTGGAAGCCGGCGGATATACCGGGAATGATGAGCATACCCTGTTAGGAACCAATACAGACATCTTAGGTGCTGATTATGCCTTGAGGTACGGTTTGTTTTTTGAAGCGCTTGAAGTAAGTTTAATGGGGTCTTTTCAAGGGGAAACAACCACGATTCGAATTGGTGGCAACGATGTGGATTTTAAAAGAAGTAATTTCAAGACCAACACCTTAGGGCTCAAATACATGATCTTTGATCCATTCCGGAGTATAGAGCCGGACAAACCAAACCTTTACAGCTGGAAAGCCAATCAGCGATTTAAGTGGAAAACCCTTATCCCAGCAGTGGCGCTTTATGCGGGCGCAAATTTTTCCTTTGGGGAAAACCCATATTTATATGAAGGGAAAAGTAAATTTAGTCCCAAACTGGCTTTGATCACTCAACATAATTGGAGAGGAAGCTGGGTGCTTGTAATGAATCTAATAATCGATAAAATATCGGAAGATTTCCCATCCTATTCAGGAATAATTACCCTAACCCATGCATTTACCCCAACATTTGCAGGTTTTCTGGAATACCAGGGAATTATAAGTGATATTTATGCCGATGATTATGCCCGCACCGGGGTAGCCTATTTGGTGGGGGATGATCTGCAATTTGATATTTCAGGGCTTATTAATTTTAAGAATACTCCCTCAAGATGGCAGGTTGCTGCCGGTGTTTCTTACCGTTTTGATATGCATAAACAGGATGAATTTATAGACGATTCCTTTGAAGGCGACCGCAGAAAAGGTCGTTCTAAAAAAAGGGAAATTGAGACTAAACCTGAGTTGGAAAACTAAAATTATGGT
>JAENXB010000198.1 GCA_016649785.1 Flavobacteriaceae bacterium | reverse complement strand
GAAAAGGGGCCGGTGTATTCACCATCATAAACCCTATTGCTGTTGAGTTGCTCTCCAGCAGAGCTCAATTCCTCTTGAGGTTTATAGAATAAATTTAATGAAAAATTATGATCTGAAACTTGTAATACAACATAGAAGATCTCGCAGAAATACCGCAGATTGGCGATACATTTAACAACGAACTATAAACAACAAACAACTTCCAACTTGTACAGTTTCCACTCTTCACTTTCCTCTTTTCAGGATGGACAGGAAGTTTATAAGAAACCCGGTTTGCTTTTATACAAAATACGCATTCCTACATAGGTCAGTGCAGCGTTGACCAATAAAATTTCAAATCCGAATTGATATCCATTGAACCAGTTTACAGAGTTAAAATTGAGAATAATCGAAATTATTGGTGCCAAAACACAAACCAGCGGAACCCATTTGTCTTTCACCTGTCGTTTTGAGATCAAGCCGTATACAAATAAGCCCAGTAACGGGCCATAAGTGAACCCGGCAACCTTAAAAACGGCACTTACCACACTGCTGTCGTTTATTTCGTTGAAGAGTATGATAACGCAAAACATAAGCAGGGTAAACCCGATATGCACCATCATCCTGATCTTTTTTTGATTGGATTCTTTCTTTTTGGGCAAATCAATAATATCCACACAAAACGAGGTTGTTAGGGCGGTAAGCGCAGAATCGGCGCTGGAAAAGGCCGCCGCTATGATCCCTATCAAAAATACGATTCCCGCAAAGGTCCCAAAATAATTCAATGCCAGGAACGGAAAAAGATCGTCACTGCGCTCCGGGATCGCTATTTGCTGATCTATTCCGTATTTATACAACAAAACCCCTAATGCCAGAAAGAGCATTGTGGAAAAGAAAAACACAATTGAAAACAAGAATATGTTTTTTTGGGCATCGCCTATATTTTTGCAGGTAAGGTTTTTTTGCATAACATTTTGATCCAGCCCATTCATGGCAATGGTAATAAAGATCCCGGCCAAAAAGGTCTTAAAAAAATTCCGGTCAGATCTCCAATCCCAGTCAAAAATTTGGGACATTTCACTTTTTGAAACCAGGCTAAAAACCTCGGTGGTCTTTAAACCCATATGGTTTACTATTACAATAATACTGATGACTACAGCTACCAAAAGAAATGTGGTTTGAAGCGTATCTGTCCAAACAATAGTTTTTATTCCTCCCCTAAAGGTGTAGAGCCAAATAAGGAGAATTGTGGATAAAACCGTGACATAAAAAGGAATTCCGAAGGCATCAAAAAAAGCGATCTGCAAAACAACTGCAGCAAGAAACAGCCTGAAGGAAGCCCCAATGGTTTGGGAGATCAAAAAGAAGGAAGCTCCGGAGAGATAGGAATTCCTACCAAACCTATCCTGGAGATATTCATAGATGGAAACCAATTTCAGCCTGTAAAAAAGTGGAATTAAAACCAAGGCGATCACCGCATAACCTACCATATTTCCCATTACAAACTGAAGATATGTCCAGTTTGAATTGCCAACTTCCCCCGGCACCGATATAAAGGTAACACCGGAAAGCGATGCGCCCACCATTCCAAAGGCCACCAAAAACCAGGGCGACGACCTGTTTGCGGTAAAAAAAGTGGTGTTATCCGATTTTTGGGAAGTGAAATAACTTATTATCAACAATAAAATGAAATATCCGGCTATTACACCAAAAACAAGAAGTGGAGTCATATCGTTTAAATTTCTACGGAAACACCTTATAATTTATATAACTGCTGCTGGATTTATCAGTTAACTGATACCTGTTTTTTAATCCCTCATTGAGGGTTTAATTCACCGAGGCTTACCTCGAATTTTTAAAAGTAATTTCCAATTCATACCTCATGGGCTTGCCCCGAGGTTCTTGATTTAATTTCCTATTGACATCTCTATAAAATCACTTTCGTTTCCTGTACGACCAATGGCTGTTACCCCAATATTGGTAAGAGGGTTTTTTTGATCTTTTTTATTCAGATACTGAGAAAGTTCAAATGAATTAAGGGTTCGGTTTAAAATTTCATAATTCCAGACACCGGCATATTCATAGTACACCACCCATCTGAAGACCTCTTCCGGATCCAGGTTTTCCCAATTTATCTTAACTTTGTTTTCAATAATTTCGGATACTACTACCGGGGCATCCGGGATAAGCTTACTCAACCAGGGACTTGCCGGAACCAGCGCGTCTTTTTTATAGGGACCTGCCAGAATTCCCGCTGCCATGCTTGGGTATTTTAGCAAAGGGCTAATACTCCAATGCACCGTTCCCATACTTGTAGGCAACATTCCGCGGGTTAACATAATTTGGTTGACAGTCTCGTCCAGATTGAGTTTATCTCCACCAAAATCGATATTTATTCCCGGCCACAGATGGCGGTTTTGAGTGTTTTCGCTTTCCCACCAGCCTAATAACACCGGAAAGCTTTGTTTTGTCTGATTGATCTTCCAATAGAGCTGAGGAGAAAAATAATCTATCCACCCCTTATTTAGCCAAAGTCGCGCATCGGCATACAATTCGTCATACTGGTCCATCCCCGCGATTGATTTTGGGTAACCCGGGCGCCAGATCCCAAAAGGACTAATTCCAAATTTGACCTGTGGCTTTTCAGCTTTTATTTCATTGTAAATTCTTTCCACAAAAACATTTACTCCTTCCCTCCTCCAATTTGGCTTGGAAAGTTTTCCCCCTGTATTCTGATATTCCAGATAGCTTGCCGCATCCGGGAAATCTTCCCCTTTATTGTAAGATGCATAGGAATAAAAATAGTCGTCAAAATGCACTCCGTCAATATCATATCTTTTCACAAGATCCATCACCACAGCCGACGTATAATCCTGAGTTGCTTTTTTGGAAGGATCCAACCACCACATCCCGTTCTTTAATTGAACCACAAGCTCCGGTTGAGTTTTTACAACGGAAGTTTCAGTTATTTTTCCACCTGTAGTATGATGTGCACGATATGGATTTAACCAAACATGTAATTCCATCCCCCGATCATGAGCTGCTTCAATCCAGAAATTCAACGGATCGTAATAAGGATCGGGAGCTTTTCCCTCCTCTCCGGTCAAGAAAAAAGACCAGGGTTCCAGATCGCTCTCGTAAAAAGCATCGGCCTGAGGCCGAACTTGAAAAATAACGGCGTTGTAATTATGTTCTTGTAAAAAATCCAATAATACCAGTGCCTCACGTTGTTGTTCTTTGGTTGACAAACCGGATTTGCTGGGCCAATTAATATTTGCAACAGTGGCTATCCATGCTGCCCGGAATTCCCGCATTACAAAAGGTCCTTTTTTTGCGATTCGCACCGGTGAAATAACCTCTGCTTCCTCAGATATTTCACCTTCTATTTCAACCGCTTCCGGTGCCTTTTTCGGTATTTTATTGAGAACTTCCACAATTTCCGGTTCCGGAATATGTGTCACAGGTTTTTTTGCTTTACAACCTGCTATTAAAACCATAAATACCAATGCGATAAGGAAGGGAATTTTATTCAACATAGGAATTTATTCGATTAAATAATTGGAGGCAAAGTTATTTATATAAATTCATATTTTATAACTAAAACCGGACTCAAAAGGTATGTTTTTTTAAATAAATGAGTGCAGACATTAAAAAATTAGAAGAATGATCTCCAATTAATCCCGGCACGCCAGGAATACCTCCTCCATAGCGCTTTCGTTATTTCTGAACACCTGTAACTATTAGGGAAAAATACTAAACGTAACAGTTTTACCTGTTAATAAAGATCAGATTTCTTAAGGGTTAAAGCCTGAAAATAATGTTTTTGGTTCTTTTGCTTTTTTGTAGGGCGTCCAGTCAACTTCCGGGCTGGGGAAAAAATGAACTCCCATCTCATTCAATCGTTCTCCATGAACCGATACACGACCGGTGAAATCTAAAAAATCACGTTTGCTTTCAGAAGTCCAGGCCACTTCAGCAACTGCCAGAGTTCTTGGCCAGAAACGATCATCCATCATTTCATCATTCAAAACATGTTCGGTCCATACAGGAGCTTCCACTCCAATTACATTCGAGCTTTTTGAACTAAAACTATATACATCTTCTATCGAAACCCCATCTTCCTTGCACCAGTTGAGGGTGTTTTCCTGTCCCGGGGTATTGGCGTGATCAAGATAAAAATTGGTACAAATAGACTCTATGACTTTTACATCTACCACACTTTCCGTTTTACCATGCCATTGCTGGCTAATTAAAGAACTACTCACAGGTGCCTTTGTAACCTCTTCCCAACCAATGGTTATTTTTCCATGATGTTGCACAATAGAATCAGCTTTTACTACAAATGTTTCATACAATGGATCCTCGATCTCATCACCTCCTATATGGATCCATGGTCCTTTGGTGATTTGTGCAAGTTCACCAATAACCTCAGAAACGAAGTCATAAGTTTCCGGTTGTTCAAGGCAAAATCTACTCCATCCCACTTCATATCCTGAATAAAGCTCAGGGGGAGTAGCAAATTTTGGATCTATATTCGAATTTTCCAGACAATTAAGTTCGGGATAGGATACCAGTGCAGAATAAATGTGCCCGGGCATATCAACTTCAGGAATAATTACAATATTCCGCGCTAAAGCATAATCCTGCAATTCCAGGTATTCCTCTTGTGTCAAAAACCCTGAATTTCCTCCTGTTATAGATCCTTTAGAGCCTATTTTGGTTAATTTAGGTTTGCTTTTTATTTCAATTCTCCAACCCTGATCGTCCGTTAAATGTAAATGAAGCCGGTTTAACTTATACAAGGCCATACGATCCACATGATCTTTGAGGTATTCCAATCCGAAGAAACTGCGGGCCACATCTACCATGGTACCACGCCAGCTATATGTTGGCTGATCTTCGATGTGTGCCTGTCGGAGTAATATTTCAGTTTGAGAAAGTTGTTTCCGCTCTATTTCTGCCGGGAAAAACTGTCTTAGAGTTTGAATTGCATAAAATAGACCGGCTTCACTAGCACTTTTAAGAGTAACCCCATCATTATCTATATCAAGAATATATCCTTCTTCCCCAAGTTGTTCCTCCAGGGCTGAATCTGTAATTATCGTCCAGTTACCACAAGAATCCCCCTGCGTCTTTTCGGCCTTAGTATTTGCATTTTTCAGCAATTCCTGTAACCAATTTGCTGCTTTTTCACTTCCTTCATTAAAACAAATAGTATTTGCATTTGGTATCCTATACATATTTTCACCCCAGCTAAGAGACTGAGGTAAAGGAATAATGGCAGGTGGTGGTCCTTCAGCACTAATTATTTTATCAGAG
>JAENXB010000080.1 GCA_016649785.1 Flavobacteriaceae bacterium | reverse complement strand
GGTCACCGTGGGGCGAAAGGCCATCTGGCAGAGAATACCCTGGAAAGCATTGAACTCGCATTGAGTTTTGGTGTAGATGCCATCGAAATTGACGTGCACCGCTGCAAATCCGGGGAACTTGTGGTGATCCACGATTTTACTTTGGACCGAACTACCAACGGCAGCGGGGAAATAACCGAATATAATTTAGCCAAATTGAAAAATTTTCTGGTTGAAGAAAAATATAAAATCCCCCTGCTTACCGAAGTTTTGGATCTGATAGAAGGAAAATGCGGGATCAATATTGAACTGAAAGGGACAAATACTGCAAAAGGAACCTGTGATATTGTAAGAGATTATGTCGAAAATAAAGGCTGGTCCTATTCCGATTTTATCCTGTCCAGTTTTCAGAACAATGAACTCTATGAGGTTTTTAAGACCGACAAAAAAATCCCGATCGGGATATTGAGCAAGGCCAGCGTAACTGAAGCTATTGCATTGGGAAAAAAACTGAAGGCAGTTGCAATTCATCCTTCCATAGGAATTACAACCAGGGACAACGTAAAACTATCCCATGATGCCGGATTTAAAGTCAATGTCTGGACAGTGAATGATCTCAAATCTATTGAAAGAATGAAGGATTTTGGAGTTGACGGGATCATTTCTGATTTTCCGGACCTTTTTTTATAGATGTGAGACAGGAGATGTGAGATATGAGACAAGAATTAAGAACCAAGAGACAAGACAAAAGTGGAGAGTTCAAAGTGGAAAAAAAGTTGGAAGTGAGAGAAAAAAGAAAAACATTCGTGCATTCGTGGCTGATGATCACCCAAGATAAAAGACAAACTCAAGATAAAAGACAAACTAACGACTCCCGAATTAACGAATTAACAAATCCCCAATTAACGAATTGACCAACCACAACATCATAATAATTGGCGGCGGTGCGGCAGGATTTTTTGCGGCGATCAATGCTGCGGAAATGGATCCGGAGGCAAAGATCCTCATCCTGGAACGCGGGAAAGAAGTGCTTACCAAAGTGCGAATTTCCGGCGGCGGTAGATGCAATGTTACCCACGCCGAATTTAATCCCGGGGATCTGACAAAAAATTATCCCCGCGGGGGAAAAGAACTCCGTGGCCCTTTTCACTCGTTTATGACCGGCGATACAATTGCCTGGTTTGAAGTACGCGGGATAGAACTTAAAATAGAAGAAGACGGGAGAATCTTCCCGGTCTCAGATTCTTCCGAAACTATTATCAATTGTTTTCTAAATGAAGCAAACCGGCTAGGAGTTCAAATCCTGAAAAATCATTCGGTTCAACATATTGAAAAGATCAATGAACATTTTAAAATATCCACCAATAACGGCGATTTTTCAGCAGAAAAGACCCTTGTCGCCACAGGAAGCAATCCCAAGATCTGGAGTTTGCTCGAAAATTTAGGACATTCCATAGAAAATGCGGTGCCTTCGCTTTTCACCTTCAATATCAAGGATGAACGCATCAAAGATTTGCCGGGAATTTCAACTTTTGCTTCGGTAAAAATTATTGGAATGAACCTGGAGGATGAAGGCCCTTTGCTTATCACGCATTGGGGAATGAGCGGCCCGGCTGTTTTAAAACTCTCGGCCTGGGGTGCGCGGGAATTAAATGCAGCAGACTATAAATTTCAAATCTCGGTAAATTGGCTGCCCAATCAAACTTTCGAAGGAATTTTAAAGCAATTGAAGGATTTGAAACTGGCGCACGGGAAACAACAAACCTCAAAATACGCCCAATTTGAACTTCCAAAGCGATTGTGGCAAAGCCTGGTGAAAGCATCGGTAATTGAAGAAACCGCAATTTGGGCCGATCTCAATAAAGATCAGCTTAAAAATTTGAGTTTGCAGCTCACCGAAGCTGTCTTTAAAGTCACCGGAAAAAGCACTTTTAAGGAAGAATTCGTAACTGCCGGCGGCATAAACCTAAAAGAAATCAATTTTAAGACTTTTGAGAGCAAACTTCACAAAAACCTGTTTTTTGCCGGCGAAGTCCTTAATATTGATGCCATTACCGGCGGGTTTAATTTTCAAAATGCCTGGACCAGCGGTTATCTTGCTGCCAAGGCGATGAGTTCTTCTTCATAAAGGGATTTCTGAAAATCAGAAAAATAATTTAAGAACAAGATTTAGAACAATGATTACCATTTTTTGAACATTAATTATTTGCTTTAAAGAGTCCTTTGGGTTATTCTGGTTGAATAAAGTACCTTAGAGAAGAAATAAAATAACCTGTTTTTCGGAAGCGGGATAAATAATATGTCAGGTATAAACTTGTTATCACCCATCCTTAAAAATAAAAAGATCCAGACACATGGCGCAAAATAGGGCTTTATAACGCACTATTGAACGAAATAAAATCCCAACCACAGTTAAATACACAACATAGTGCTTTTTAATGCTCTTTTTATTACATTTAGTGAAATTAACTGTACTTTTGTATAAAAAAGAGCCGTATAATGCACTATAAAGAATTAATAAAAACTATAAAAGAGCGCAGGGAAGTGTTGCGGGTAACCCAGGCAACCTTGGCAGAACTATCGGGTGTTGGCTTAAGGACCTTAAAACAGTTTGAAAGCGGAAAAGGAAATCCTACGCTCCTCACTTTACAAAAATTAGTCGATGTAATGGGCATGGAGGTTTGTTTAAAACTCAAAAATGTATCCGGTAACAAATGAGAAAGGCAAAAATATTATTCAAGGATGAGGAAGCAGGTGTGTTGACCCAACTCGATGACGGTTCATTTACATTCCGTTATCTCGATGCCTGGATGTCAGACAGCGAAAAGCCGGGCATCAGTTTGACTTTACCTAAAATCGAACAGGAATTTCATTCAAAATTCTTATTTCCATTTTTTTACAATATGCTACCTGAAGGATCTAATAAACAAGTAGTATGTAAACTTAATAGAATTGACCAGGATGATTATTTCGGATTGCTAATGACTACCGCAAAAAACGACAGTATCGGCGCCGTTAGAGTTCTTAAAACAGAAAAGTCATGAGTTTACCTGAGATAAAATATTGTCCCGGTACTTTAGCTGAAGGGGTTGAAACTTATAGCAGAACCTGTTTGAAAAGAGTATTTTATGGTAAGAAGGTACATCACGTATTAGCTTATGATTCACCTACATCCAATCCTGAAACAGATGAACTTTTTCAAGAAAACCGAAAACGCATGTCTATTTCGGGAGTTCAGGAAAAATTCTCTGTTTTGCTCGAAAAAAACAAGTTAAGGCTTATCAATCAAGGTGAAGGTGGAACCTATATTCTCAAACCAATTCCCGGGGCAGATAAAAACCCGGACCAAATGCCGGCCAACGAGCACTTAACCATGCAAATTGCCCGTCAAGCCTATAGAATAGAAACAGCTGAAAATGCATTAATATTCTTTAAAAATGGTACTCCTGCTTACATTACCAAGCGTTTTGATGTAAAAGAAGACGGCACAAAACTGGCTCAGCAAGATTTTGCATCCCTGGCCGGTAGAACACCGCAAACCCATGGAACACATTATAAGTATTTAGGAAACTATTACGAGTTATTTCAGTTAATGCAGAAATATTTACCTGCTTACCAATTGGAAGCTCCCAAATTGTTGAAAATACTTATATTTAATTATCTGTATTCAAATGGAGATGCTCACTATAAAAATTTTTCTTTGCTTGAAACCCCAATGGGAGACTATCGGTTAAGTCCTGCCTATGATCTGTTAAATAGCCGCATTCACGTTGAAGATAAAGACTTCGCATTGGATGACGGACTATTACCCCGAAACTTAGCGCAAGGAAAAATTAGTCGGCAATTTGCCATACTTGCAGAGAAAGCAGGAATCAGTAAAAATATTTTTAATGATATTATGACCTTGATGTTATCAAGGCAAGATATAGTTGAAAAAATGGTAGCTGTTTCTTTCCTCAACGAGCCCATGAAAAGAAATTATTTGCAGGCTTACCAGGGTCGTTTAAAACAATTGATAAAAGTATGAGTCGTGAATATTTAAATTGAGAACACAGGTTTTGTTTGGGGGTTGGGGTTTGTTTTTTTTCTATCTGGTTCATGCTCTATATCTCAAAATTAGGCAAGCCACCAAAATCCGTATCCCGAGTTTAAATGTCATCCTGATCGCTTTATAATACTAAAATAGACTTTTATTTGAAATCCTTCTTCAAACCCTTTGAACTAAAAAAGTATATTTGCTTAAACTTTTGGAAGCATGACCGAGCAAGATTTTATTCCACAATCCTATCAGCGTAAAGTAATTGGTGGCAGTGTGACCTGGCAAGCTCCCAGCAACATCGCATTGGTAAAATACTGGGGGAAAAAGGAACCGCAAATCCCGGCAAATCCATCCATAAGTTTTACCCTGGATTCCTGCAAAACCACCACTACCCTGGAATTCAAAAGAAAGGAACCCGCTGATAAAAACATTACTTTCGAACTCTATTTTGAAGGGAAAAAGAAGGAGGATTTTAAACCTAAGATCAAATCGTTTTTCAAAAGAATTGAAGCTTACTGCCCATTTTTAACCGATTATCAGTTGGTGATCAAAACCGAAAATTCCTTTCCGCACAGCAGCGGGATCGCTTCTTCAGCTAGTGGAATGAGCGCGTTGGCACTTTGTGTGATGAGCCTGGAAAAAGAACTGAACCCCGAGCTTTCAGAGGAATATTTTAATAAAAAAGCTTCGTTTTTGGCCAGATTGGGTTCGGGAAGTGCCTGCAGAAGTATCGAAGGCGGACTCATCGTTTGGGGAAAACACAAAAACATCGAAAACAGCAGTGATCTCTTCGGAATAAAATATCCGCATAAAATTCACGAAGTTTTTCATAATTACCGGGACACCATTTTACTGGTGGATAAAGGGACAAAACAGGTAAGCAGCAGCCTTGGCCACAACCTGATGGAAGGCCATGCATTTGCAGAAGCGAGATTTGAGCAGGCTCACAGGAATCTGGACAAACTCAGGGATATTTTCGAAACCGGGAATTTAAAGGGATTTATGGAAATTGTGGAAAGTGAGGCTTTGACATTGCACGCAATGATGATGAGCAGCAATCCTTATTTCATTTTAATGAAACCCAATACGCTCGAGATTATCAATAAAATATGGGATTTCAGGGAAAACTCGGGTCTGCCGGTTTGCTTTACCCTGGATGCAGGAGCAAATGTGCACGTTTTGTACCCCGAAAAAGACGTGGAAAAAATTTTTGAATTCATTAAGAATGAGTTGGTTGCGTATTGCGAAAATGAACAGTATCTTTGCGACCGGATAGGTGACGGGGCGAAAAGAATTGACAATTGACAAATCACAATTGATAATTTACTTCGGCAAGAAGAATTGAAAATTAAACTTATGCCTACGATATTTCAGGAAAGAGGCTTTAGGTTTTTCTTTTATTCAAATGAGCATCTTCCAAAACACATTCACGTTATTGGAAAAAGTGGGGAAGTTAAGATTGAATTAAATTCCTTAACTTTAATTTATAATTTCAATATGAAAAAGAAGGACCTTAAAGTGGTTCTGGAAATTGTTACTCAGAATAGATTTTTCTTTTTAAGGAAATGGGACGAATTTCAAAAAGAATGAAAGCCAAAGAGTCGAGCATAAAAATTAAAAAAGTATTCTTCAGGGATGAAAAAATTTTCTTTTCTTTAGAAGATGGGCGGGAAATTGGTTCTCCTTTAAAGTGGTACCCAAAATTGTATCAAGCTTCAGAAGAAGAACTGATGGATTATTCCATTTCCCCCGGCGGATATGGAGTGCACTGGAACAAGGTAGATGAGGATCTATCTGCCTATGGAATGCTTAATCACAACCGGGATTTAAACACAATATCTCAATGAAAGGACCATTATTCTACTCAAAAATTCTGCTTTTCGGGGAATACGGGATCATAAAAGATTCCAAAGGATTATCAATTCCCTATAATTTTTATAAGGGAGCTTTGAAGGTGGAGGAAAATCCTTCAGAGATCGCAATCAAATCCAATATAGGCCTAAAACTCTTTGCGGAATACCTGGTTGAACTTCAAAAAAACAATCCTGAACTGGTCAGTTTTAATATGCATGCCTTAAATGCCGATATTGACAGAGGCATGTATTTTGATTCCACAATCCCGCAAGGTTATGGCGTAGGGAGCAGTGGCGCTCTTGTTGCCGCAATTTACGATGAATATGCAACCGATAAGATCACCGTTCTTGAAAATCTTACGCGTAATAAATTATTAAAGCTGAAAAAGATCTTTGGGGAAATGGAATCCTTTTTCCACGGAAAATCTTCGGGACTCGATCCCTTAAACAGCTATTTGAGCATTCCTATTTTAATAAATTCCAAAGACAATATAGAACCTGCCGGGATCCCGTCTCAAACTGAGAACGGAAAAGGTGCCGTATTCTTACTGGACAGCGGAATTATTGGGGAAACCGCTCCTATGGTACATATTTTTATGGAAAATATGAAGCAGGAACCTTTCAGGAAAATGCTCAAAGATCAATTTGTAAAACATACCGATGCATGTGTGGACGATTTTCTGCAGGGAGATGTGAAATCCCTGTTTGGAAATATCAAAAAACTTTCCCACGTAGTTCTGAATAACTTCAAACCAATGATCCCGCCGCAATTTCACCAACTGTGGAAAGCGGGAATTGAAACCAACGATTATTATTTAAAACTCTGCGGCTCTGGCGGCGGCGGCTATATTTTGGGTTTTACAGAAGATATTGACAAAGCCAAAATAGCTTTAAAAGACTACAAATTAGAAATCGTTTACAACTTCTAGAATTCCCTAAATTACATGGTGGCTGTAAAAAACAAACGTTTATTGCTTAAGATACTGAGTTTGATTTCGGTGGTTCGGGGCTATAATATCCTGATTTTGGTAATAGCCCAATATTTGACCTCAGCAATTATTCTCGCTCCGAAAATGCCATTGCGCAAGGTTCTTTTTGATGCCAATTTATTCTTTCTCATCCTTTCTTCGGCCACCGTAATTGCCTCAGGCTACATAATCAACAATTTTTACGACAGCGAAAAAGATCTGATCAACCGTCCTAAAAAAACAATGCTGGACCGCTTTGTAAGTCAGCGCACAAAACTTTCGGTTTATTTTATACTGAATTTTGCCGCAGTTTTCTTTGCGAGTTATGTCTCCTTTAGGGCCGTGGTCTTTTTTTCAATCTACATTTTTATGATCTGGCTTTATTCGCATCGACTAAAAAAGATCCTCTTTCTGGGAAACCTGGTTGCCAGCATTTTGACTATGACCCCGTTTTTTGTCATATTTGTGTACTACAAAAATTTTGAAACCGTCATATTTATTCACGCTACGTTTTTGTACCTTATGATCGTGATGCGCGAATTGGTAAAAGATCTGGAGAATTTAAAAGGTGATCTCGTCCTAAACTACAAAACAATTCCCGTGGTTTATGGGGAAAAGTGGAGCAAATTTTTTTTGTCGGTATTAACAGTATTAGCAATAATTCCAATTATGCTTTTAACCACCAAATTTGATACCGGTTTGATGGATTATTACTTCTACATTTCATTGCTTCTGCTCATTTTCTTTCTGCTTTTTCTGTATTTCAGTACGGCAAAATGGCAATATCTCTTGCTTCATAATATCCTGAAACTGATAATTGTAGCGGGGGTTTTCAGCATACTGTTAATAGACTATAAAGAGGTGCTCAACAGGGTATTTTAATTGACCTGTTTCAATTATCAGACATTTTTTTCTACATATTTTATTATAATTTTCGCAATGTCCATTTTGGTTATGGCTTCAATATGTTCCAAACCCGGAGAAGAAGTCACTTTTAAAATTAAAGGCCCTTCAAACGATTGTAACATATCAACTCCGCAAATTCCAAGGCCCAGCACTTTGGCCGCCTTAATTGCAGTCAATTCCTCTTTTTCTGTAAGTTGGATAATTTGAGTCGTGCCCCCCAGATAATGATTGGATCTAAACTCCCCTTCTTTTGCCTGTCTTTTCATAGCGCCCACCACCTTTCCATCCACCACAAATACCCTGACATTGGCACCATTGGCCTCTTTGATAAATTTTTGAACAATTACCCGCGTACCTAAGCCCTTGAATGCTTCTATTACAGATATTGCGGCATTATTGGTTTCTGCAAGCACCACCCCCAATCCTTTTTTTCTTTCCAATAATTTTATGATCAGTGGCGCTTTATCCACAAAATCAATAATGTCAATAAGTTGATCTGAATAATTGGAGATGGCGGTTTTAGGCAAACCCAAATTTGCCTTTGACAACATCTGCAGGCTTCGAAGTCTGTCACTGGATCGCGTTAAAGCCTGTGATTCGGCAGTTGTAAATACCTTCATCAATTCGAATTGTCTCACAAGTGCAGTCCCATAAAAAGTGTCAGACACCCCAAATCGCGGGATCACAGCATCTACTTTTTCAATTTTTCTGCCTTCATAAAAAATTTTCGGATCCTTTTTTTCAATTATGAGGTCACAATAAAAAGGATTAATTACTTCTACGTCATGATCTCTTGTACGCCCAGCCTCTACCAATCTTTTTGTGGAATAGGCTTTCGGGTTCTTGGATAATATCTTAATTAACACTTTAAGTATTTTTTAAATTGTTGCTAACAACCAATCTTTGATGAGTCTTCCTTTTACTAAGATAATTGAATTAAATATTATTTAAAAATATTCAAACCTCTTTAAACATTTTCTGAATTCCTTTCCATCCGTCGGTTTTTCCGGATAATTCTTTTTTGAATTGCTTTTCATAGTTACTTAAATGAAGTATGCCTGCACTTCTCGGAAAAAACAAAATCCATCCATAGTTTTAAGGATCCATAAAGAATTTTATAAAGGCTGAAGATCAAATTAAAAACAGTTGGAGCTGGCCACTTCTATCGTATTATTACAGCATCACAATTCTTTAACAATAACTTAGTAACATACTAATCAATAAAGTATCTTTGCAAAAAAATTAGCGGTATGGGCAGGGAAGAAAAATCTCCAAAAGGAAAATTTACAGGTAAACAAAAAGGAGATAAATCGAATAAACCGACTTCCAGGGATAAATTCCCTGTGAAGAAACAAACTGCATCCAAAACACCGGTGAAAAAACAAACCGGTGAAAAATCGTCAGAAAAAAAACCTGGTGTTTCTAAGGCAGAAGGAATCCGATTAAATAAGTATATCGCCAATTCCGGTGCCTGTTCGCGCCGTGATGCCGATATTTATATAGGTGCCGGGAATGTGACTGTCAACGGGAAAACCATTACAGAAATGGGTTACCGGGTAAAATTGACCGATGAAGTTAAATTTGACGGTCATAAAGTTATTCCCGAAAAACCGGAATACATCCTGCTAAATAAACCCCGGGGTTTTTATACTACCGGTAGCACCGAGAGAACCAGTAAAACCGTAATGGACCTGATCGCCAATGCCACAAAATCCAAAGTGGCACCGGTTGGCAAACTGGACAGACAAGCCAGCGGGCTGCTACTTTTCACAAATGACGGAGCTCTGGAAAAACAACTTGGCAAACC
Source organism: Flavobacteriaceae bacterium (assembly GCA_016649785.1). GTDB lineage: Bacteria > Bacteroidota > Bacteroidia > Flavobacteriales > Flavobacteriaceae > Gillisia. The sequence continues at coordinate 1,645 of JAENXB010000080.1, read as the reverse complement.
TAAAAACGGAATTCGCCAGATCTATCACTTAGAACTTACCAAACCTTTGGCTTACGAAGATTTTAAAAAAATTAGCGAAGGGGTTTTATTGGAAGACGGAAAAGTAAATATCCAGGATATAAGCTATTTAGACAACAGACCTAAAAACGAAATAGGCCTGGAAACCAATAGCGTTAAATTACACGTTGTACAACGTTTGTTTAAAAGAATGGGTTACGAAATAGAAAAACTTGACCGCGTAGTATATGGTGGACTTACCAAAAAAGATCTCCCAAGAGGCAATTGGAGACCACTTACAAGGCAGGAAATCATAAACATTAAAATGTTGTAATTATCCCGGAAATTTTATTTAATAAAACCAATATTTTTTTAATACTTTTGTAATGCAAAAATATTTGAATTTCTGCAAAAGGAAATTTAATGCATACAGGATCACTGTTTTAAAACAAAATTTTAATAAAACGAATTGATATTTTTTTATAAAATAAATACAACCAATTGAACCCGTTGATTTTATTTTCTGTTAACACTTTCCCGGTGCAACTTCGCGAGATCGCTTTTGGCTTTCTAAAAAATCGCTTGTTTACCCCTATTCCCTTTCGTTATTTGTATCTTGACAAAGATTTACAAGTCCATAACTATTGGCGCCCCGAATTAATTCCTAATTTTTCACATTAAAAACACCAAACCACAGCTTTGAACACAAAATATAAAGATTTAATTAATCAGACCTTTTATTTTCCACAGGAAGAATTTAAGTTGGTAGATAATGATCTTCAATTTCACGATATAGATTTGATGGAATTGGTTGAAAAATATGGCTCTCCGCTAAAGTTTACTTATTTGCCAAAAATTTCGGAAAACATTAATCGGGCAAAAACCTGGTTTAATAATGCCATTGAAAAACACGATTATAAAGGCAGTTACAATTATTGCTATTGTACCAAAAGTTCGCATTTCAAGCATATCTTAAATGAAGCCTTAAAAAATGATATTCACATTGAAACCTCTTCGGCATTTGACATTAATATTGTTGAAAGTTTAAAAGCTTCCGGAAAGATCAATGATGATACTTATGTGATCTGCAACGGATTTAAACGCAATCAATATATCCACAATATCGCCAATTTGATCAATAGCGGCCATAAAAACTGTATTCCTATAATCGATAATTTTGAAGAAATTGATCTGCTTACCGCTGAAATAAATGATCCTTTTAAAATAGGGATCAGAATTGCTTCGGAAGAAGAACCTAAATTTGAATTCTATACCTCAAGATTGGGAATTGGTTATAAAAATATTGTTCCTTTTTACAACCGAAAGATCAAGGATAATGAACAAATAGAGCTAAAAATGCTTCACTTTTTCCTCAATACCGGGATTCGCGATACCGCTTATTACTGGAATGAACTGAACAAGTGTTTACAGGTTTACATCAACTTAAAAGAGGTCTGCCCTACCCTGGACAGCCTGAATATAGGCGGTGGATTTCCAATAAAGAATTCCCTGGCTTTTGAATATGATTATCAGTATATGGTTGATGAGATCATCAATCAAATCAAGTTAACCTGTGATGATGCCGGGATTGAAGTACCTCACATTTTCACTGAATTCGGTTCGTTTACCGTAGGAGAAAGCGGTGGTG
>JAENXB010000023.1 GCA_016649785.1 Flavobacteriaceae bacterium | reverse complement strand
TACATGAAGTGCTTTCTGATCTTTCCCATCTATATCCTGGTAAACACAATCCTGTTCCACTACAAATACTTCAGAGCGCAATTGCAAAACCTGGTACAATTCATCTAAACTAAGTTTATTAAAAGTTTTTATTTTGATTTCCATACTTTCGATTATAATATAAATCAATCCTGAACGATCAGGTCTTTACATTCACATTTTCCAAATTCCGGTTGAATATTCACGTGATTGATACCAAATTCATTATGGACCAATTCTTTTATCTGATCTATAATTATATCAAATTGGGAGAGTGAAATATCGTTGTTAAAATCTATATGTGCTTCCAGATGTGTTTCTTCTTCATTAAGTTGCCACACATGAAGGTGATGCACATTGTCAATTTCAGAGAGTTCGGATATTTTCCTGGCGATGTCTTCCAAAGCAACATCTGTGGGCGTGAAAAGCATAAGTACACGGGTTGAAGATTTTAATAAATCAAATCCCACCACAATTAAATAAACCGCAATTGCAAAAGTGAGCAGGCTATCTACCCAAAAAACCTGGTATAATTTCATTAAAAGGCCGCCTACCAATACAGCCACAGATGCCATCATATCTGTAAACAAATGCAAATAAGCAGACCGCATGTTCATATTTGCCTTACTGTCTTTTTTTAATAACAAAACGCTAAATCCATTCCCTAATATTGCGACCAAAGAAAGCCATATCACTAGATTTGAATTGATTTCCAGGGGATTTTGAAAACGTTTTACAGCTTCAATTATCAATAAAATCCCAATGACTATAAGTGCTGATGAATTTACAAAAGCGGCAATAATTTCAGCTCTCTTATAACCAAAAGTCCTGTTTAATGACGCATCTTTTTTAACCAGAATATTTGCCACATAACTTACAATGAGGGAAATAACATCACTAAAATTGTGCAACGCATCTGAAAGCAGTGCTAAACTTCCGCTTAGAAACCCTCCTATTACCTGTGCAAGGGTAATTGCAATATTTAAAATTATTGAAATTAAAAGGTTTTTTCCACTAACCGGAGCGGAATGATGGTGGTGGTTATGTCCCATTTATTTACAAACTGCGATTTTCTCTACCCTGTTTTGGTGACGCCCACCTTCAAATCCTGTTTCCAAAAATGTATCTACCATATCAATTGCCTGTGCTTGGGAAACATATCTTGCAGGAATACTTAAAATATTGGCATTGTTGTGCTGTCTTGCCAACTTCGCTATTTCCTTGGTCCAGCATAAAGCAGCCCGCACTCCCTGATGTTTGTTAGCTGTCATAGAAGCACCATTTCCACTACCGCAAATAATGATCCCAAAATCTACCTTCTGCTCTTCCGTATCAGAGGCAACAGGATGCACAAAATCCGGGTAATCCACACTATCCTCAGCATCTGTTCCATAGTTGATCACTTTTATTCCTTTGCTTTCCAAAAAGGCAATTACAGCGTATTTGTATTGAGTCCCGGCGTGATCATTTCCAATTGCAATTATCATAACTTTCGTTTTTTAGTTGAAACAAAGATAAAAAATGGCTTGTTAACAAGAATTATTAGCCCGGTTAATTAATAATTATATTCCATTAATTTTTAGGTAGTTATAATTCACCCTTAATTGTGAATAACCTTTTATGAGTTTCTAACAACCTAATTTGGAAAATATAAATAAAATTTCAAGTGATTATTTTAAATGAATTAATCAAATTATAAGTACCTAACTTTTATGAAACTTATCATCAACAAAAAGTGGATTGTGAACATCTCAAAGTTAGAAAAATTTAAACATTTGTATTAACATTTTTTTATTAACAACTGTTAACAGATTCTTAAATTAAGGTCAAAATCAGAAGTTTAAGAATTTATAGGTTTGTTAACAACTGTATTTCATATGTTGGCAATGAAAAAAGCTATTTTTATTGAGAAAAGTTATGCTACAAATTAACATACTATAATAACAATCATTTAAAATCTTTAATAAATTTTTAAAAAGTAAATATTATAATACGTGTTAACAACTCTATTGGATTTTAAAAATTGAGAGCTTCTTTAAATATTTTAAAAAAATTAACCCTTTCTTTTTTAGAACCTTTTTAATAAGGTTCATATACATTCTAAAAAAAAGTGTAGTTCTAAAAAAAATGGGGTTAATACTTTTATTTACAGGTATATATAGAATAAAAATATTCCTCAAAAGGATTTTATTTATTTGAATTCATTTAAATTATCAATAAAGGGATTTATTTAAATTGAATATTTATGATAAAGAATTAACCTGGGAAAGAGGTATTGATAAGGACTTCAGAATAGGTAGGATTATTGAATTCTATAAGAGTTTTTTTATTGAGTGTTTTATTTATGGATGCAACAACTCCGATAACTCCCAAAAGGAAAATTAAAAAAAACACGATCCATATTTTAAATAATTTTTTCATTTTTTACCTCTTATTATTCTAAATTGAGGGGGAATTTTAGAAGAGTTGCAATACTAAATTTAAGAATTTTTTAATAAATTTAAAATTTTTTTTAATTTATTTTTATCCTAACTTATTGTTAATCAATCCAAATTTATATTTAATGCAAGTAAACAGGCTTAACAAAACTTTAGTTGCATATTTATTTAAAGTCGCATTTTAACTGTAATTTTGGGGTTTATTTAAAAATATGACGAAAAAGACAGATAAGAAGAAGAATTTCGGCGATATGGGTAATCTCTCAAAGAGCATTATGGATATATTGAGAAAATCTCCTACAACGCCGTTTAACTATAAAGAAATTTCCTCGAAATTAGGAGTGAACGATGCTAATGCGCGCAATCAAATTATAAGAAAATTGGCCCAACTGGCAGCTAAAAAACAAATTTCAGAAGAGAGTCCCGGTAAATTTAAAATTGTAGCCAATTTAGAATACTATCAAGGTACTTTGGATATGACTACCAAGGGTTTTGGTTACGTGGTGGTTCCTGAATTGGAGGATGATGTATTTATTCCCGCCAACGCTTTAAACAAAGCTTTGGATGGGGATGAAGTTGAAATTTATATTTACAACAAACGCAAAAAAAGAAAATCGGAAGGGGAAGTTGTTCGTATTATTAAGCGTAAACGCACCGAATTTGTAGGAATTTTGCAACTTCAGAAAAATTTTGGATTTATAGCTATTCAGGATCCAAAAATGTATACCGATATTTTTGTTCAAAAAAACAAATTGCTCGATGCCCAGGATGGCGATAAAGTGGTTGTTACTTTGGAAGAATGGCCAGAAAAAGCAGATTCTCCTTTTGGCTCAATAAAAGAAGTATTGGGAAAACCGGGAGAACATCATACTGAAATGCATGCAATATTGGCACAATACGGGCTGCCGCATGAATTTCCTAAAGAGGTAGAGGATTTTGCAAATCAGATAAATACAAGCATTCAGGATTCGGAAATAAAAAAAAGAAAGGATTTACGCGATGTTTTAACCTTTACTATTGATCCTAAAGATGCAAAGGATTTTGATGATGCCCTGAGTTTTAAAAAATTAGAGAACGGAAATTTTGAAATAGGAATTCATATTGCAGATGTTTCACATTATGTAAAACCCGGAACTATTTTAGACGATGAAGCTTATGAACGTGCTACTTCTATATATCTTGTAGACCGCGTTGTACCAATGCTTCCTGAAATTTTGTCCAACAACGCTTGTTCCCTGAGACCAAATGAAGAAAAATATACCTTTTCGGCAATTTTTGAGCTCGATGGAAAAGGGTACGTGATAAACCAGTGGTTTGGTAGAACAGTAACTCTGTCCGATTCAAGGTTTGCATATGAGGAGGCCCAACACATTATTGAGACAAATCAAGGTGAGATCCCGGCAGAAATTTCTATTAAAGATAAAGCATACACTGTTAGCGATGAAATTGTATTTGCCGTTTCATCTTTGAACGAGTTGGCAAAGAAAATGAGGTTAAGACGCTTAAAAGAAGGTGCTATTTCCTTTGATAAAGTAGAGGTTAAATTTAATCTGAATGAAGAAAATGAACCCGTAGGCGTTTATTTTAAAACTTCAGAAGAAGCCAATAAATTGATCGAGGAATTTATGCTCCTGGCAAATAAAAAAGTTGCTGAGTTTATCGGAAAAAAATCCCCGAAGAAAACCTTTGTTTATCGCTGTCATGCAGAACCTGATGACACTAAACTAGCAACTTTACAAACGGTTGTATCAAAATTTGGTTATAAAATTGACTTAAAGGACAGAAAATCTGTTACCTCTTCCTTAAATAATTTATTGGCTGAAGTCCAGGGAACCAAAGAACAAAATTTGGTTGATACGCTTACCATCCGTACCATGAGCAAGGCTTATTACAGCACAAAAAACATAGGACATTACGGACTTGCATTCGACTATTATTCACATTTTACTTCACCTATCCGGCGGTATCCAGATGTAATGACACACAGGTTGTTGCAGGAATATTTAGATGAAAAACCTTCTGCAAAAGAAGATGAATACGAAGAAAAAAGCCGTCACAGTAGTGAAATGGAAAGTCTTTCGACAAATGCTGAAAGAGATTCCATAAAATACATGCAGGTAAAATTCATGCTGGATCATCAGGAACAGGACTTTTTAGGAGTTATTTCCGGAGTTACAGAGTGGGGAATTTATGTTGAAATTATTGATAATAAATGCGAAGGAATGGTGCGACTTAGGGATATCAAGGACGATCATTATGAATTTGACATAGAACAGTATGCCATTGTTGGCAGAAAAACCCAAAATAAGTACCAGTTAGGCGATGAAGTTTATATAAATGTAAAAAATGCCGATTTATTAAAAAGGCATCTGGATTTTAATTTATTGGGTAGTAAAGAAGTTGTAGAGGAAGATTAGAATTTTTTAAATTGGATTTTAAAGAGGAAATAGTCGCTAATAAGTACTCAACCTGCCTAAAGACTGAAGTACTTTGAGTTAAGAGAAAAAATAGAAGTGGACTGTTAGTGATCAAAACAGCATAGTTTATTGGAAAATAAGCTGTTTGAATGGACAAATTAAAAAATGTACCATTTTGTTTCATTCGTAAATTTGAAGCCTCCAATATTTTAGGCATTTTAGGTATTCAAAATTTTATGAACTGATTAATTACAGGAGATATTATAATCATTAAAATGAAAAAGTTACTGTTTTTATTGCTTTTAAGCTGCGGTTTTGTGGCTGGAGCACAGGAAATAACAATGGATTTGGAAAATTTTTCCGAAGCTGAAATTACAAATGGTTTAAAGGTTAATTTTATACAATCTAAAGAAAATAAGGCTGTTATTACAGGAAATAGCCGGGATAAGGTTAAAATAGATGTAAAAAACGGTGTTTTAGATATTCATACCGACCTTAATCAAATTTGGACCGAAGACAATACCCTTATAATTATTTACTACAAACAGCTTCAAAAAATTGATGCCAGGCGAAATGCGAAGGTGGAGTTATGCGGAAAAATAACACAACCTTTAATATGGCTTAGAGTTCAGGAAGGATCGGACATTACAGCACAAATTGAGGTAAATAACCTTATAGCAAATATTACTACCGGAGGTAATTTAAGGATTATTGGTAAGGCAGGAATTCAGGAAATAGAAGTGATGGCCGCGGGAAAATTTAAGGGTGAAAATCTGGTTGGAAATACTATAGATGTGAGTATTAGTGCAGGTGGGATGGCCAATGTTAATGCCAAAAAATATGTAAATGCAACCGTGAATGCCGGAGGTAATATTTATATTTATGGCAATCCCGAAAAGGTGGATAAAAAGACCACTTTTGGTGGAAAAATTAAAAAGATAAACTAAAACCTTATCTTTGTGTAAAGCGAATTTTTTTTATGTTTCAAGATATTTTAGCCGCAATACCCCTGGGATTATTTTTGGCGTTCTTACTGGGACCGGTTTTTTTTGTATTGCTGGAAACAGCCGCAATAAAGGGGTTTAGAGCTGCTTTTTCCTTTGATCTAGGCGTGATCTGTGCCGATATTGTATTTCTTCTTATAGCTTATTTGAGTACCACAAAACTGCTTACAAGCCTAAAAGACGATCCTTCACTTTTTATTTTTGGAGGAATGATTTTGACTACCTATGGAGTAATGTCTTTTTTACAAACAAAAAAATCTCTTCCCTTAGATGATGATACACCCGATTTAAGAAAACTCAACCGCAATGATTATTTAGGTTTGGCTGCAAGAGGATTTTTACTCAATTTTATCAATATTGGGGTATTGGGGTTTTGGCTGGGATTGATCATAGTTTTTGGACCTACCTTAAATATGGAACCCAACCGAATCATTGTTTTTTTTAGCACAATTTTAATCACTTATCTGTTTTTTGATGTGTTAAAAATACTGCTTGCCAAAAAATTAAACAGAAAATTAACCCCCGATCGTATCTTTAAAATGAAGAAAGGGATCAGTGTTTTATTGATTATTTTTGGCATAATTTTAATAGTTAGAGGCATTTTTCCAAAAAAATTGGAGAATCTGGAGAATCAAATTGAAATTATTCAAGTTCCAAATGAAGTTTCCCCTGACAGTAGTTCATTTGAAATACAGGATTAAAATTCACTTATTTTAAAAAATAATCTGGTTTGTTTGTTCGTGATCCGTGGTTGTGGCGGACGGACGCCACAACAAACACGAAATATTTGATTTTATTCCATAAAAAAAGCTTCCTTTTCAGGAAGCTTTTGGAGGCATCGAGCGGATTCGAACCGCTGTGCGAGCTTTTGCAGAGCTCTGCCTAGCCACTCGGCCACGATGCCATTAATTTGAGTTGGCAAATGTAACAAAATTTTCCAGTTCCTGAAGAAAAAACTAACGCGATTTGCTTCTGGAAACTGTAACCATGCCTACATCGCCACCAATGGGTGGATTTATTTTTGAAACAGCAACCTTTACTTTTTGTACCAGTTTCAATTCCTTAAGGACGCGGTCCAGGATACGTTCGGCAACGGTTTCCAGCAATTTGGTCCGGATGGTCATTTCTTCCTTTACAATTTTGTTAAGGTGTACATAATCTATCGTATCCCTTAATTCATCTGTAATTGCAGAATGGGATAAATCACCTTTTACGGTGAGATCTATCCTATAATCACTTCCAATTCTTCCTTCCTCAGCCAAACATCCGTGGTATGAAAAAACCTTAATATTTTTTAATTTAATTGTTCCCACAGTATTTTTATTGCAAAGATAAAACGCCTTCTCCTAATTTGAAGCACTAAATCCATTTTTCACCATTTCAACTAAATATAAAATTCAAATTTGGTATACAGCGATAGAAATGTGTTTTAGACTGACTAACGGCTGGATTAGGTTATTTGAATTTATTCATTCTAATGCTTTTGGTTTATTATTACCTGTCTTATTTTTGGTAACTTTGCGTTCTATTTGAATTAAAATTATGTCTGAAGTAAAAAAATCCCTCAATTTTATTGAGCAAATTATAGAGGAAGATTTAAAAAGTAATTATAATCAGCATGAGCTGAAGTTTCGCTTTCCTCCCGAACCTAACGGATATTTGCATATTGGTCACGCAAAGTCCATTTGTTTGAATTTTGGGTTGGGCGAAAAATACAGCGCGCCTGTCAATCTAAGATTTGATGATACCAATCCCATTAAGGAAGAACAAGAGTTTGTAGATGCCATAAAGGAAGATATTTTATGGTTGGGTTTTAAATGGGAAAAGGAATGTTATGCCTCCGATTATTTCCAACAATTATATGATTGGGCGGTCGAAATGATTAAAAATGGCGATGCTTATGTAGATAGCCAGAACTCAGAATTAATTGCTGAACAAAAAGGGACCCCAACCAAACCTGGAGTGATAAGTCCTTTTAGCAAACGTTCGGTATCCGAAAACCTGGAGCTTTTTGAGAAAATGAAGAATGGCGAAGCCGCTGAAGGCGCACACGTTCTTCGTGCCAGAATTGATATGGCATCAACAAACATGCTTATGCGCGACCCTGTGATGTACCGCAGTTTGCACAAGAAGCACCATAGGACCGGTAATGACTGGATGATATATCCTATGTACGATTGGGCCCATGGTCAAAGTGATTTTGTTGAACAGGTCTCCCACTCTTTGTGTACGTTGGAATTTGTGATGCATAGGGAGCTTTATAATTGGTTTTTAGAAAAAATAGACACCAAAGATCAGCTTGTACCAAAACAACGGGAATTTGCCCGTTTAAATCTAAGCTACACGATCATGAGCAAGCGCAAATTAGCCGGGTTGGTATCAAACAGCGTTGTATCTTCATGGGACGATCCCAGGATGCCCACTATTTCAGGTTTGCGAAGACGAGGCTATACCCCGGCTTCCATCAGGAAATTTGCCGAAACCATAGGTGTTGCCAAAAGGGACAATGTGATTGATGTTTCCTTGCTCGAATTTTGTATTCGTGAGGATTTAAATAAAACCGCACCACGGGTCATGGGAGTTTTGGATCCGGTAAAATTGGTAATTACCAATTATGATGATGATAAAGAAGAATGGCTGGAAACTGAAAACAATCCTGAAGACGAAAGCGCGGGCACCAGGAAAATACCATTTTCAAAAAACATTTACATAGAAAGAGAAGATTTTAAAGAAGAAGCAAACAGGAAATTTTTTAGATTAACCCTTGGGAAAGAGGTAAGGTTAAAAAGTGCTTATATTATCAAGGGAGAGAAAGTTATAAAAGATGAGAACGGAGAAATTCTTGAAATCCATTGTACTTACGATCCAAAAAGTAAAAGCGGCAGCGGAACAGAGGAATCTTTAAAAAAGGTAAAAGGTACCCTGCACTGGGTTTCCATTGCTCATGCCATTGAGGCTGAGATCAGGTTGTACGACCGCTTGTTCAGTATAGAATCCCCGGATGCGGATAAAGAAAAAGATTTCATGGAATTTATTAATCCGGATTCCCTGAAAGTAATTACCGGTTTTGTAGAACCAGGTTTAAAATACGCGGGAGTTTCAGAGAAATTCCAATTTCAGCGAATCGGGTATTTTTGTGTGGATAAAGAAAGTACTGAAGAGCACCTTGTTTTTAACCGAACCGTGAATTTAAGGGATTCCTGGGTAAAATAGCGTCAATAATTTTTTTACTCTCAAAGTTGTTTTAACTTTAAGAGTATTTTAGCAGGCCAAGTTTATATATTAACCGGTTATTAACAGCTATTAGTAAAGGTTTAAGTTAAATTTGAAAATTATTATTAATATAAAACAAAATTATTATGGCAAATACAGGAAGTACATTATTGGCATTGATAACTGGCGCAGCTATTGGAGCAGCGGTAGGAATGTTATATGCCCCGGACAGTGGTGATGTAACCCGGGAAAAATTAAGCAAAGACGCTAAGAAAGCCCAGGAAAAATTCAATAAGAAATATGAGGAAGCAACCTCAAATTTAACCACAAAAGCAAAAAAAGCAAAAATAGATTTTGAAACCCGCCTGGATGAAACCTTGTCTTCGGCTAGTTATAAGGCAGATGAAATTTTAGCTGCAATGGAATCTAAATTGGAAGATCTTAGAAAACAAAACGCCAAATTGCAACAAAAGGACATTAATATTTCCGGAAATAAGGAAGTAATATAAGCGTATGGCATTTGAAAAACTAACCAATAGTATTAACGATTTAAACGAAAATATTCGGGCACTGAGTTATAGTACCTCTGAATATTATAAATTAAATCTTTATAAAAAGATCATTAGAGGTGTTATCTTTTTGGTTAATATGATGTTGATTGGTTTTGTTTGCCTTATTGCGCTTTTGTTTTTATCCATTGCTATTGCTATAAGTTTAGGAAAAGCTTTGAATGATCCAAGCGTTGGATTCTATATTGTTGGTGCTTTTTATGTTTTGATTTTCGGATTTATTTGGGTTTTCGGAAAGAAATATATCCGAAAGGTCATTCTTATAAAATCCTCCAGAACCTTCTTTAACGACTAATATCAATCCTATGAAAGAATATAGTTCATTTAAAGAAATAGACAGGGACCTGGAAATTTTAAAACTGCAAATGCAGATTGATAAGGAAGAAATTAAACTCCATCTTAATCAAACCAAAGAAAATTTGTCCCCAATTTCATTAATGGGAAGTGTCATTGGTTCTATTGCAAAAAAGGCATTGGAATTAAAGCTTGCATCAAAAATATTTGGGGTTAAACGGGTAATTGCTTCCACTAAAAAATAAATTACAGTCGGATATCAGGTATATGGAATACTTTTTTTAATGGATTTTTAATCTCAGGAAAAAGTAATTCTATTACATGATATCCGGCTATTTTTTTATTGATTTTCCTCTTCACTATCCTGATTTTTCGCAGGCTTGTCCTTTCTTCTGCCTTGATTGCCTTTGGTTTGGGCGTTTTTTTCTTTCATGGCTTCACCAATTTGGTTGGAAGCGGTAAAGGATGCGATCATATTATTGAGCATATCGCTGCCTGCCTGGGGGGAATTTGGGAGCAGGATCAAATTACTGTTTGTGTGTTCTCCAATGGATTGTAAAGTGTCGTAATGTTGAGTAACAACAATTAATGCTGAAGCTTCCTGAGAATTGATCCCTACCTTGTTTAACACGTCTACACTTTCCTCCAGTCCTCTTGCTATTTCCCGTCGCTGGTCGGCAATCCCCTGTCCTTGTAAACGCTTGCTTTCAGCCTCGGCACGGGCCTTAGCCACAATTTTAATCCGCTCTGCTTCTGCTACGTATTCTGCGGCAACTTTTTCCCTTTCCGCGGCATTGATCCTGTTCATTGCCGATTTTACCTGCGCATCCGGGTCTATATCGGTAACCAGGGTTTTAATAATGTCGTATCCATAATTGGACATCGCCTGGTTTAATTCGCGTTTTACTGCATTGGCAATATCATCTTTTCTTTCAAAAACATCATCCAGCTTCATTTTTGGCACTTCGGCCCGAACTACATCAAAAACATAGGAGGTGATTTGGTCATTTGGACTTTCTAATTTATAGAAGGCGTCATAAACATTTAATTTTATCACCTGAAACTGCACCGAAATTTTAAGTTTTACAAATACATCGTCCTTGGTTTTTGTCTCTACCAACACATCCAGCTGCTGAACTTTTAAATTGATACGTCCGGCAATTTGGTCGAATATTGGAATTTTTATATGCAATCCTGAATTGCGGATGCTAAGAAATTTTCCGAAACGCTCCACAACTGCAGCTGTTTGTTGTTTTACGGTAAATATGCCCGAAAAAACGACAACTATAAATAAAATTACTAAAATTGGGATCAATATTGTTGTAGCCATAGGTTAACAGATTAAAATAAGTGCTTAAGATACTTATATTTGGGCTACATTTAGCTTTTAATATTATAATTAGCAATGAAAGGTTTTAGGATTTTTATTTTTTTCCCGCTTTTGGTGTTCACTTTAAATATGAATGCTCAAAGGAGGTTTAACGATAATTATAATAGGTTGGGGATTCAGGCGGGGATCACGCATGGCGGCATTAACAGTGATAATTTCAATACTTCCCCAAAAACAAGCTATATGGCAGGACTTACCACCAGGGCTTCTTTTTATAGGAATTTTTTGATTATTTACGGAGTGAATTTTTATGAATTCAAGACCGGCCTGACAGGACATGAAACAAACCTGTTGCAAAGCCCAACCGAAATTGATTTTAATGTGACCGGAGTACAGTTAAATTTATTTCTTGGCACCAAGATATTTGGGGAATATTTAAGTATAGAGGCTGGCCCGGTATTGCAAATCAATAGTAAAATGACCACAGAAGATCGTTATAAAAATTATTTTGTCGAAGATTATAAAATACAGGCTGAAGATCTGGAAGATATTTCCAAAATTAATTTAAACCTGGCTGCTAATATTTCAGCGGGAATCCGGGATGTGAAATTTTGGTTTCAATATCAATACGGTGTTAATAATATATTTAAAGGCCTGAACACGAAAGAATTGGAAAATAAAAATTCCCGCGCGACAAATCTCAAAGCACATATGGGATTTGCAACTGCGGGAATTGTGGTTTATTTATAAAGACGTTAAAGCGTTTTTAGTGCGTAATTCAATCGGTTTAAGGTTTCTTCCCGGCCTAATAAAGCGGCTATTTCAAACACATCCGGGCCCTGCATAGCTCCAACCAGGGAAAGGCGGAATGGCTGCATTACTTTTCCAAATCCTATTTCGTTTTTGGTGATCCATGCTTTTACTTCATTCTGAAGATTTTCAGCATTATAAGATTCTACTTCTGAAATTATTTTTATCAGGGTTTCTACCATTTCTTTTGAATCTTCTTTCCAGGCCTTTTTCGAGGCTTTCGGGTCAAATTCTGTTGGGGAAACAAAGAAATAACGGCCCAAATCCCAAAGATCATCTACAAAAACCGCACGTTCTTTAAGTAAACTCACAACCTTTGTGGTATAATTGAGATCTGAATAAATTCCTTTTTCTTCTAAAATTTCAATGAATTTTGATGCCAGGGCTTCATCTGGCTGTAACTGCAAATAGTGCTGTTGAAACCATTTTGTTTTTTCGGGATCAAATTTAGCACCCGATTTATGAACCCTGGAAATCTCAAAAGCTGAAACCAATTCCTCCAGGTTAAAAAATTCCTGTTCGGTTCCGGGGTTCCAACCCAATAAACTCAACATATTTATCAATGCTTCCGGCAAATAATTTTCTTCCCTGTATCCTGAAGAGATCTCTCCGGTTTTTGGGTCTTTCCAGGCCAATGGGAATACTGGAAATCCAAGTTTATCACCATCCCGTTTGCTCAATTTCCCTTTGCCCTGCGGTTTTAAAATAAGGGGCAGGTGAGCAAATATTGGAGCTTCCCAATCAAAAGCCCTGTACAACAACATGTGGAAGGCTAAAGATGGCAACCATTCTTCTCCTCTAATCACGTGCGAGATCTCCATCAAATGATCGTCTACCACATTTGCAAGGTGATAGGTTGGCATTCCGTCGCTTTTAAAAAGCACTTTGTCATCCAGAACACTGGTATCTATGATCATGTTTCCCCTAATTTCATCGGCCAAATTCAAAATTTCGGCAACGGGAGTCCTAAAACGAATTACATAGGCTTCTTCGGCCTTTATTTTTTTCTGAACTTCTTCAGCAGAAAGGGATAAGGAATTGTCTAGTTTCAGGCGGTTGTGCCAATTGTAAATAAAGGTTTTTCCTTTTTCTTCGTGATCTTTTCTGTGTTCTTCCAATGCTTCTGAAGTGTCAAAAGCAAAATAAGCGTTTCCGCTTTCAATCAGTTTATCGGCATAATCTTTATATAAATGAGCGCGTTCACTTTGGCGATATGGGCCGTGTTCGCCATCTTTCCCGGGACCTTCATCATAGGGAATCCCGCACCAGTTAAGGGAATTGATAATATATTGTTCAGCGCCTTCCACAAAACGGTTTTGATCGGTGTCTTCAATGCGAAGAATAAAATCGCCCTGATGTTTTTTAGCGAATAAATAATTATATAAAGCCGTTCTTACCCCGCCTATGTGTAATGGGCCGGTAGGACTCGGTGCAAATCTAACGCGTACTTTAGCAGACATAATTATGTGATTTTAGCTGCAAAGGTAAGGATTCCCAAGGCATTTAGGATATTCATCTTTAACAAGAAAGAAAGAACCTGTAAGTGCTTCACAATTGACGAGCTTGTGCAGTTAGATGGCGATTTACTACAAGAAGTAGAGATTGAGGATAAAACCACCGTATAACAGCTTAAACTGATGCAAGAGTTGGACGGGGAAGAACGCTCTATAGTGAAGGGATTTTCGGGTTTTAAAAATGATGGACAAATGCCGATTGAGTGCCGCGGTATGTGTAAGGACACAAGGATTTTCAGTCCTTTTCCCTCTATAAAATAAATCCTAAGCTAATGTTTTTGTAGTACTTAAAGGATAGTGGTATTTTTGCAGTTCACTAAAATCAATCCTATGAACATCTATATTGACATTTCCAAAACAAAAACTAACGACTGGTCTGCCCCTTGCTATGGGGGAACTTATATGCAGTTTAGTAAGCTTCCCAAAAAAGGAAATATTATCGAACATCTTTACATAGTTCCTGAGTTTGCACGTAATAACGAAAATCTCAAGAATGTGCCTGAAGGTAGTTTCGAAGTTTTGTTCGATCCTTTTCCTATTACTGATAATCCTTTCAGTTGTTCCCATAAAATTATGGTATGCAGTACCGAAGTATAATATTAGTTCAGCTGTGTGCGGCTATTTTACATAATGGGGTTATGGCTACAGGAGCTTGCGCGTTGGGCTTTTTTGTGGAATGTATCAAATTACCGGTTTTGAACAAAACAAGCAATGTGCCGCGTGTGGTGACTATTTTTTGTAACCTATTTGCTTGCGGGGCTCCAGGTTTTCTTTCTTTTCGATAAGCTCGTCCAGATAGTCAAAAACCAGTTCAATATTCTTGCTATGGTTGGAGAGTTTCTTTTTGATCTCCTCAATCTCCAATTTCAAGCCTAGGTGGTCGGCAAGCACTTCCCGGATTTTTGTAAATACACGGATGATCTGGATATTGACCTTGATGGCCGTGGGGCTGTTCAACACGCTGGACAACATCGCCACGCCCTGTTCGGTAAAGGCCATGGGCATATAGCGTGTCCCGCCCCATTTTGAGGTACCAAATTGGCTCCTCAAGGTATCAAACTCTTCTTTGTCCAGTTCAAACATAAAATCTTCGGGGAAGCGTTCTATATTCCTGCGCACCTGCCTTTTGAGTTGCTTTGTTTCCACTTGGTAAAGTTCTGCCAAGTCCCTGTCCAGCATTACTTTTTGATCCCTTATCAAATAAATTTTACTACTGATGATCTCCTCGGGGATGCTAATATCTTTGCCCATAAGTGCCTGTTTCGTTTACAAATATAATCACTTGATATCACATTCTGTGATGTCAAGCCTATCCAATCGGGAGGTATTTTTCTAACTCTCTTTGGTATCGTCCTGAACACTGTTTTCACTAAAGGCATAAGGCGAATTATGTGGATATTCTTTAAACAAAGGGTCAATAGCGAAGAATCGGCCCACCCTAGGATCATATATCCTTGTCCCAAAATCATAACTGTTCCCTTCACCTTTGATTTCATTGTCCATTTCCTGGCCCTGTAAACCGTAATGATAATCGCTAGTGTTCCCGTGCTTTCCAGGCAAGAGCATTCCAAAGGGGGTAATAATCGTTATATGAAAGAACTTCTGGTTTAAAGTACGATAAATTTCCTGCTCCGTCCAGCTCCACCAGTTTTTTATTATTGATGACTGCCAAAACATTCCCTAAGTGGTTGGTAAGTTCATAGCGCTTATCACCAACTTTTCGTTCAAACAATGTATCTGAAGATGAATTGCTTTTTCCGTCTAATTGAATTCCCGGTTGTTGCATGCCCAATCGCGAACTTCCGTATATGTATTTTTCATCCAGCCAAAGGGGGTTTGAAGAAGTTCCAGAATGCGAGTAAACACTCATTACATTACCCTGGGCATCCCTGAAATAATAAGTGTCTTATCTTCAGTTTCCACATATTCATTGATCCGGTTCCCTAAACCGTCATAGTCAAAATCAATGGCAGTATCATCTGTTTTGAGTATTCTATCAACCTTCCCATCCACACGCCATTCTATTTTTCCTATACTTTCATCAACATCACTGGTTAACTGCCCAATTGCATCATAGATTCCCAAGGCATTTACCAGTTTTTAGATGTTAGACAAACAGTATTATTAACATCAAATTTCTGACGGGCAAATAAGTGAATTTCAATTTAGGCTAAATAAAAAGAAATTTGTAGTTTTAAGACTGGGACACGAAGGAGGAAAATAATGGATGATTTCAATTTCATAAAGCAAAAATTAGCTGCATTTATCAGGAAATTTTATAAAAATGAATTGCTGAAAGGGACCATTTTGTTCTTTTCTTTCTGGTTGCTGTATCTTATTATTATTTTGCTGATCGAATATTTTTTCTGGCTTTCGCCTATAAACCGCAGTATTCTGTTCTGGATTTTTATAGCGGTTTCTCTTGGATTGCTTTTTAAATTTATCCTCATTCCCCTTTCCAGGATATTAAAATTATCAAAAGGAGTGGACCAGGTGGAGGCTTCAAAAATTATTGGCCGGCATTTTCCAGAAGTAAATGACAAATTGCTCAATGTCCTTCAATTGCAAAATTCCCCGGATCAGTCGGAATTATTGCTGGCAAGTATCGCACAGAAATCAAAAGAGCTCAAGCCAATTCCTTTTAAACTGGCGGTAAATTTCAAAACCAGTCTCAGATATTTAAAATATGCCTCATTTCCGGTAATTATTATCCTGGCGGTATTGTTAACCGGAAATTCATCCATTTTTTCCGAAAGTTATACCCGGGTGGTGCACTATAAGACTGCTTATGAGCCGCCGGCTCCTTTTTCTTTTATGCTGAAAAATGATGTTTTTAAAGTTGAAGAGGGTAGTGACCTGGTACTGGAAGTTGAAACTAAAGGCAATATTGTTCCTGAAACCATCGAAATTCATTACAATAATGAAACCTATTATTTAAAATCTACTGCGTCAAATCGATTTCAGTATAATTTCCAGGGCATAAAAAATGATGTAAATTTTTATCTGAGCGGAAATGGAGTTACTTCAAGAACCTACCAGATTGAAGTAATTCAGGTGCCTAAATTGGTAGATTTTGAGATGCGCTTAAATTATCCGAAATATCTGAATAAAAAAGCTGAATCTATTAAAGGGACCGGGAATTTAACTGTTCCGGAAGGCACCAATGTTTCCTGGAATCTCAGCACCAGCACTACAAATCAAGTAACTTTTACTTCCCGGGATACGGTTGAGGAATTCAATCGGGAAGGAACAATTTTCAGTTTTGACAAAAAACTTTTTTCCGATACCAGGTATCAAATTAAGACTTCCAATCTTCAGGTTAAGGATTATGAATCCCTGGAATATGCAATTTCAGTTAAAAAAGATCAGTTCCCTAAAATAATTGTTCAGCATAAAAAAGACAGTTTAGATGGGGAAAGCCTTTATTTTTTCGGAAAAGTTTCAGATGATCATGGATTTTCCGGGCTGAACCTGGTCTATTTTATTGAGAATCAGGAAGAAACGGAGGTAAGGATTTCCGTTCAGGTTACAAAACAGGAATTTGACGAATTTTTATACGCATTCCCGGGAAATGTGCCCTTAAAAGCTGGCAGCGATTATTCGTTATACTTTGAAGTTTTTGATAACGATGGAATAAGAGGCCCAAAATGCGGCAAAAGCGAGGTTTTTAGTTTCAGAAAGAAATCAGAAAAAGAAATTAAGGAAGAACAACTTCAGCAACAGGGAGAATCTATTCAAAATTTAAGTCAGAGTCTTGACAAAATGCAGCTTTCTGAAAGGGAATTGGAGGAGATATCAAGACTTCAGAAGGAAAAAGGACAGCTCAATTACAACGACCGGAAGAAACTGGAGAATTTTCTTGAACGCCAAAAACAGCAAACCGAGATGATCAAAAATTATTCGGAAAAGCTCAACCAAAGCCTGGAGGATAAAGAAAACCAGAATGGATCCGACGATTTTAAAGAGGAATTAAAGGAGCGTCTGGAAAGGAACGAACAAATGTTGGAGGAAAACGAAGCGCTTTTAAAGGAATTGCAGGAGTATGCAGATAAAATAAGCAGGGAAGAGTTGTCTGAAAAGCTCGAAAAACTTTCTAAACAGAATAGCTCTAAACAAAAAAATATCGAGCAACTCCTAGAGCTCACCAAGCGATATTACGTCCAGGAGAAAACCCAGAAACTGGCGAAGGATCTATCAGAATTAGCTGAAAAGCAGGAACAACTTTCGGAATCAGATTCCCTTAATTCAAAAGAAAACCAGGAAAAATTATCAGATGAATTTAAGGAATTTCAGAAGCAAATGGATGCCCTTGAAAATGAAAATGCGGGATTAAAAAAGCCCTATGATCTGGAAAGGGAAAAAACAGATAAAATGGAAATTGGAGATGAGCAGGAAAAATCTGAAGAAAAATTAGGGGAAAATCAAAAAGCCCAGGCCAAAAAACATCAGAAAAATGCCGCGCAGAAAATGATGGAAATGAGCAAGAAAATGCAATCTGCTCAAATGATGGCACAGGGAGAACAGTTAAACGCGAATATTGAAAGTATGCGTCAGATATTGTCCAATCTGATGGTTTTTTCTTTTGAGCAGGAAGAATTGATGTTGAATTTCAGAAAAATAAGGATCAATAACCCGGCATACCCAAGGAATTTAAAAAAACAACAGGTCCTGAAGGAACATTTCCATCATATAGACGATAGTTTGTTTGCCCTGGCGCTTAATAATCCTATGATCACTGAAAAGATCACCTCGAAACTCACCGATATTGAGTTTGATATAAACAAATCTTTGGACCGTCTGGCGCAAAACGAATTGCCACAGGGTGCCGCAAGTCAGCAATATGTGATGACCGGAACAAATGAGTTGGCAAATATGTTGAGTGATGTTTTGGGGAATATGGAGCAAATGGCCAATTTGAGCCTCTCTCCCGGAGTAGAAGGTCAAGGACAGGGACAAGGAAAACAGTTACCTGATATTATCCAATCTCAGGAACAGCTCAACCAACAAATGAAGGATGGTTTGGGAGAAGGAAAAGGAGAAATACCTAAGATTGACAAAGAAAACAGTGGAGATGGAGAGCAGGGTGAAAAGTTAAAAGAAGAAATGAGCGGGGAATTGTTCGATATTTTTAAGCAACAACAGCTATTAAAACAACAGCTGCAGGATAAATTAAGGGAAGTGGGAATGGATATAAAAAATGCTAATTTATTGAAGGAGATGGAACAGGTGGAACGTGATATCCTCAACAAAGGCTTTAATGCAGAAACCCTTAAACGAATGAATAATATTGTTCACAGGTTGCTGCAATTGGAAGACGCATTACTGGAACAGGAGGAAGAAGAGCGCAGGACTTCCAGGACTAATCTGGAAAACTATCAAAACAACACTAAGGATCAAATTATTAAGGCGAAAGAATATTTCAATACTACTGAAATTCTTAACAGACAAACCTTACCTTTGCGGGAAATTTATAAAACTAAAGTCAAGCAGTATTTTGAAGGAGTCGAAAATTAATTTTTATTCAGAAAACGAATTTATTCTTGAGAAAATCGATAGATATACCAAATGGATCGAAGGGGTGATCGCATCTGAAAACATGAAATTGGAAGAGATCAATTATATTTTTTGTGATGATGAATATATGCTGAAACTGAATGTGGAATTTCTGGACCATGACACGTATACCGATATTATCACTTTTAATAATAATGTAGGAACAATATTACAAGGGGATATCTTTATTAGCACGGAACGGGTAAAGGATAATGCCGAAACCTTCGGTGTAATTTTTGAAGAAGAATTGCGAAGAGTTCTGTCACACGGAATTTTACATCTGTGCGGGTACAATGACAAAACGGAGGCGGACTCTTTGATCATGAGGGATAAGGAAGAGGAAAAAATGAAGTTGTTCCACGTGGAACAATAGTAAAGAATTGAAGAATTATGTTTGATAAAGAATACGATATTATAGTTGTAGGTGGAGGTCACGCCGGAAGCGAGGCTGCTGCCGCGGCTGCCAATATGGGTTGCTCAACCCTGTTGGTCACCATGAACCTTCAGAATATTGCTCAAATGAGTTGCAATCCCGCTATGGGAGGAATTGCAAAGGGACAAATTGTGCGCGAGATAGATGCTTTGGGGGGTTACAGTGGTTTGGTGAGTGATACCAGTGCCATTCAATTTAAAATGTTGAATAAATCCAAAGGACCGGCAATGTGGAGTCCGCGTGTTCAAAGTGACCGAATGATGTTTGCGGAACACTGGCGCATTAGATTGGAACAATCGCCCAATCTGGATTTTTTCCAGGATATGGTTTCCGGTTTAATTGTAAAAAACCACCGCATTGTAGGTGTAAGAACATCGCTGGGAATTGAAATAAAAGGGAAATCTGTGGTGCTTACCAACGGCACCTTTTTAAACGGACTTATTCATATTGGCGATAAAAATTTTGGGGGAGGCCGCTCCGGGGAAAGAGCTTCTACAGGAATAACAGAAGAGCTAATTCAACTTGGTTTTGAAGCGGGAAGAATGAAAACAGGAACCCCTCCAAGAGTGGACGGACGTTCCCTGGATTATTCAAAAATGGTTGAACAGCCGGGAGATAAAGTTCCTTCAAAGTTTTCTTATTTAGATGAAACCACGCCTTTAAAAAAACAACGTTCCTGTTATATGACGCATACCTCACTTCAGGTTCATGATATTTTAAGG
>JAENXB010000299.1 GCA_016649785.1 Flavobacteriaceae bacterium | reverse complement strand
GCGTTGTCCTCAAACCATTGAACATTTTCTTCAACGACCTTCATCTTTTCAGACATTTCAAAATCTTTTATCTGCACGATGCTTTCATAAGAACCGCGATATCCCAATGGATCATTGTAAACCTCGATAAAGCTGTTGATGTAATCTATATTTCCTTCGGTAGCTTCAACCCAGGCCACGTTATAATCGTCCCAGGTTTTAAGATCTCCGGTATTATAGTATTTGATCAACAATCCAAGTGCATTGGCTTGTTTTTCATTTTCGGCAACTCCCTGAGCTTTCTCAAGCCATTTAACGATCTCATCGATAGCAGAACCATACAAACCTCCGCTTTTCCATACCTTTTCTACCAATTTTCCGTTTTCTTTTACCAATTTGGAATTCAATCCAAAAGAAAGCGGTTTTAGGGGATCCGGGGATTTTTTGGTTTTGTAGAAGGCTTCAGTTTCAGCCGCGGTCACATTTGTTCCGTAGAAATTTGTAGCTGATCCTTTTAATAATCCGAGTTCAGGATCTAAATTCACTTTTTTAGAATCCTTGTCGTTAAAGATCACTTCATAAGCTTCCCCGGTAAAATCGGTTTTGGTTTCGGTGAGAAGAGTGTCAAAATAGTCTTTGGTGAAATCTGGTTTAATCTTGGCGTTTGAGTAATGGTGATGGATCCCGTTAGAGAACCAAACACGCTTTAAATAGGTTTCAAAGGCTTTCCAGTCTTCAGATTCCCTGTCACCCTTATAGTTGTTGAACACATTCTCCAGTGCAGTCCTTATTTCAAGATTGTGCCTGTAGTTTTGATCCCACAAAATATCGCGACCGCTTAAACCAGCCTGAACAAGGTAATACACAAGTTTTTGTTCTTTTAAGCTGAGATTTTCCCAACCCGGAACCTGATACCGAAGGATCTTGATATCGGCAAATTCCTCCACATTATAATTGAAAATGGAATCAGATGTTGTCACAACTTCAGCAAGTTGATTGTTTTTATTTTCATCCTTGCATGAAAATAAAAGTGTTGATGCTAATAACAGCATCAAAATGAATTTAAATTTCATAATATATTTTTTATCTTTCCTACAAATGTACTAATAAGCATCTTGTAATTTAACTATATTAGCCTACTGAACGTTAAAACCCCCGTTTTAGATGAAAATTTTAAAATATTTATTCTTCCTTATTTTAATTGGACTTATTGCAGGCTCTATTTACATCGCCACTAAAGACGGAAATTACCAAATAGAAGAATCCACCACTATTAATGCTCCATTACCAGTAGTTTTTAACGAGGTGAATAATTTTAAAAATTGGGAAGAATGGGGTCCCTGGATGGACGATACTGAAGATTTGATACTCGCTTTTTCTGATACCACCAGTGGCGAAGGCGCCAGCTATTCCTGGAAAAGCGAAAAAATAGGTGATGGCAGTATTACCACAACAAAGGCAATCCCAGACTCAACTATTGAACAGGAGCTTACTATTGTATCGAAGTACGGGGAAACAAAAAGCGATGTTTATTGGAAATTTGATAAGGTTGAAGAAGGAACCAAAGTTACCTGGGGAATTCAGGGCCGCCAAAGTTTTATGGAAAAACTGGCATTTGCTTTTACGGACAGTTCTTATACCCAAATGATGCGCCCGATGATCGCCGAAGGTTTGGAAAAATTAAAACTGGTTACCATGGATAAAATGGAATCTTATTCCATTAACGTGGACGGGGTCACACAATTTGGAGGGGGATTTTATATGTACACTACAACTGCTTCAAAGATCAGTCAGATCCAATTGAAAATGCGGGATATGTTCACCGAAGTTTCCAGATATATGGAAAACAACAATATTAGCATTCAAGGCGATCCTTTTGTTATTTATAACGATTGGGATGAGCAAAACAACAATGCGATCTACTCCGCAGGTAGATTTACACCCAGCCTGGTGATCACACCTGCTGAAAGCCCTGTCCTGAATGGAATGATGCCAGTTCAAAAAGTGGTTAAAACAAGCCTTAAAGGCGATTATAAAAATTTAAAAGAAGCCTGGGATGAGGCTTATAACTATCTTGAAAAAAATAATCTCCAGGCCACTCCGGACAGTCATCCTTTTGAAGTTTACAAAACCAATCCCGAAATAACCCTAAATCCTGCTAAATGGATAACAGAGATTTACATCCCGGTTTCTGACAAACAGGAACTTATAATAGATAACCCTGAGCTTAAAATAGAATAAAATGAAAGCCTTATTGATGGTATTTCTGGGCGGAGGGTTAGGAAGTGTTTCCCGGTACCTGATCTCAAGAACTCTAAATATTGCTGGTTTTCCGTTTCCTTTGGGCACATTTGCTGTGAATATCGCAGGTAGTTTACTGCTGGGTTTTATACTGGGACTTGCGCTTAAAACCGGCCAGCTTTCAAATAATACCATCTTATTTTTAGCCACCGGATTTTGTGGCGGCTTTACCACCTTTTCTACCTTTGCTTTTGAAAACCAGGGATTATTAAAATCAGGAGACTACTTCAATTTCGCACTTTACACCTTTGGCAGCATAATAGTAGGTTTCGCGGCCATTTTTGTGGGATTGTATCTTTCGAAATTAGTATGAAGAATTGAGTATTGAGATGAAGTTACTTGATTAATGTTGGTTGGATTTCCCAAAAAAAACCCCTGGAATGTCATTCTGAACGATAGTGAAGAATCCCGCGTGCTGAT
>JAENXB010000407.1 GCA_016649785.1 Flavobacteriaceae bacterium | reverse complement strand
TGCAGAAAGTGGAGAATTTTAGCTCCAGAGGAGCGGACTATTTGTAGCACATAAGAAGCAACAAGCAAAACCGTCCGCGGAAAATATTGAACAAAGCGTTTATCGCTATTTCGGACGGAAGGGAAGACCGAAGTCGGAAGACGGAAGTCAGAAGAGAGGTTGCAGAAAGTGGAGAATTTTAGCTCCAGAGGAGCGGACTATTTGTAGCACATAAGAAGCAACAAGCAAAACCGTCCGCGGAAAATATTGAACAATGCGTTAGACCAATTTCGGACGGAATAGGAAACGATATAAGTTGAAAATCGAAAAAGTAAAAAAAGGTGGATGGAAGAGAGAAAAGAGAAGTCGGCTGTTGGAAGAAGGAAGGTTCCTTCTTCCAACACCGGACTTCTAAATCCAAACTCCTGTCTTAATTTAAAAATAAAATATTAAACAGCACAAATTATGAGAGCAGAAGTAAGAAGAATCCTTATTGTAGATGACAGCCAAAAAGATGTTGAACTCGCCATTGCTGCCCTTGCAGAAAAAAATCTTGCAAACGAAGTTGTTGTTGCCGAAGATGGAGTAGAAGCACTGGATTTTTTGTATAAACGCGGCAAATTCATCAATGAACAGGGTGATCCCGCTGTTATTTTACTCGACATAAAAATGCCAAGGATGAATGGAATAGAAGTGCTTAGACACATCCGTGCCAATGAGAAATTTAAGCTAATTCCGGTGATCATGGTTACCTCATCGGGCGAAGAAAAAGACCTTGTTGAGAGCTACAAACTTGGCGCTAATTCTTATGTGGTGAAACCGATTGATGTTGTTCAGTTTATTGATGCCATTAAAGTTTTGGGACAATACTGGGCAGTTATTAATCAACCTCCGCCTGTAAATATAAAGTAATGTAAAATTGAAAAAAAACCAATTTTATGAACAAAAAGATAAAAATACTGCACCTTGAAGACTCTTTCAAAGATTCCGAATTAATTCAATCATTGGTTGAAAGTGGTGAAATCGAACATGAATATTTCGTGGCCGAAAACGAAAAAGACTACATCAACATTCTTAAAACCGAAGATATCGACATCATTTTATCTGATTACAGCCTGCCCCATTACAATGGTAACGAAGCCTTAAAGGTTGCAAGGGAAAAATATCCGCATATACC
>JAENXB010000409.1 GCA_016649785.1 Flavobacteriaceae bacterium | reverse complement strand
TTTGTTGAGTATGCCTTCTAATTCGAATCCTGCTGCTTCCAGAGCTTTTCTTGAGGCAATATTTCCAGCAAAGGGTCTGGCAAAAATTCTAACGATGTCAAAATTCTTAAATCCATTCTCACAGGTTTCTATGATGGCCTTGGTCATTATGCCCTGTCCCCAGAAGGGTTCTCCCAACCAGTAGCCTAACAATGCGCTTTTGCTGCTCACATCAGTTTGAACGGTTAAACCAACCGACCCAACCGGTTCCCCATCAACAATGATGGCTTTAATGGACTGTTTTGTTTTATCGCTGTGAATACATTGGTCAATAAACGTATGAGCACCATCCAATGTGTAAGGCGACGGAAAATCATCTCGTAAATTTTCAGCCAATTTCGGATTGTTGGCATAACGTACAATGTTTTCCGCATCATCCAGTTTCCAGTCTCTTAATTCAAATTCCATGCTTCGTTCCCCCCTATGTAAATTATTTTTAAACCGTTTTTCCGACCTTTGTCTTTTAAAAAGGTCATTTGTTAATATATGTATATATTCTATTTATACCCAAAAATAATTAAATTATACATTGCTTAAAAAAAAATTATCAAAAAAGGAAGACTGCCATTTCAATGGAAAATCTTCCTTTTTAAATTATTTAATTATTCTAAAACCGATACCTCCATCATTCGAATCCTTTCAATGTGCAAAGCTAAATAGCTGGCTTCTCTTTCTGAAAAAGGCTTTCCTCTCAGCGCCACTTCAAACTCCTGCTCATATAAGAAGCGAATATCATTGGTAAATGGGGTTTCAAAACTAATATTTCCCTCAATGCGTTATTGTTTAATATTTTTTTATGACATACATAAAAACTCCCCTGTTGGACAAAGCAAACCACTGATTTCCAGTGGCATGCTTTTTATTAATATTAACTCAATTCCAGAAGAGATGCAAGCCTAATCAGGATTCGATGGCAAAGGCATCTTCCTTTGCAATGACCTTCCCGCTCTTAATCAGTTTTACTTTTTGATTTTCTTCAAGGTTTGTAAACACAATAGGAATGGCTGTGGAAGGCGAATTCTTGGAAATATAATCAAGATCCAATTCTAATAACAAATCACCTTTCTTAACCTGATCTCCCTGTTTCACAAAAGCTTTGAACCCTTT
>JAENXB010000039.1 GCA_016649785.1 Flavobacteriaceae bacterium | reverse complement strand
GGTGATTACCTGAACGATCTTGAAATGATGCAAAATGCCACCTATAGTTATGCCATGAAGAATGCACATCCGGAAATTATAAATGTGAGCAACTATATAACCCGTTTTGACAATAATGAAAACGGTGTTTTGAAAACTATAGAACAACTGGGATTGTTGAGAACAGAACCGGTAATTTTAGGAAAATAAAATTAATTGAACTTTCACAACAGCTTAAAAAGCTCTGATTTTATTTTCCTCAAAAAATATTTTAAGAAGAATACTGACGAGTTCATATAGAGTTAAAAATTCTTATTTTACTATGATGTTGGTCTGATCCAATCCGGTATTACCCGAAACAGGATCAAAGGCGTACACCAATATTTCATAATTCCCGGGTAGCAGATTAACTTTGCCAAAAAACGTACTTGCCTGCTCCAAAACCACTAAATCTAAGGTCTTTTCCGGTTTCCCATCTTTGGAGATCACAGCTTTTACTTCGTATTGATCGGCATCCCAAATTCCACCTTTCGTGATTGGGCAACCACACATCATTACGATATTGGCTTTAATTTCAATTTCTTTATTTGCGCCAATACTTTGGTGAGTTTGTGGCGACAGTATATCTATTATAAACCCCGGCATTTCAATAACCAAACCATCCCCGATGATATCTTTACCTGGAATTACCCATAATTGAGTAGTAGATTTCACCCTGTCACCAGGCGCAAAGGCTTCTACATTGACAAAAACAGGCTTTTCAATGTTTAATTTTGCTAAAAATCCAGCTGTATTTTCATCTGAAAGTTTTGATGCGCGGGTTTTAGGATTTTTCATTATAACATCTGTATTCCCCGTACTGCCTTCTGTAAAGCCTTCGGCAAGTAGTTTTCCTGTGCGTTCATCTCTTACAATCACTTTTGCTCCGCCCATTGAAGTGCCAATAAATTTGGCGTCTTTGGCTTTCACCCTTATCATTACCGATGTTTCCTGAGCCTGAAAAAATTCCGAGGAAAGCAATAATATCGCACATATTACCAGATTTCCAATTTGTTTAATATATTTCATATATCTATTTTAATAATTGACAAGTTACAAATTAAAGTATGATCCATAATCAACCTCAAACTATGATGCCAAATCAATTTCAGGCGGTTCCGGATCTTTTATATAATTTCTTTGGTTTTCCTCATACTGCTTCACATATTGTTTTAAGAGCTTCATTTCGGCTTCATTAAGGTCGTTGGCAGTTTTGTCGTTTACAAGTTTTTGCCATGGATACGGATCCTTATAGTCATATTCTCCAAAAACCATAAATGGGGTTCCATTTTTTATAAGTTTTTGCCCTGAATTATCCAGTTTCCATTGTTGGGCCCAATCGTAAATAAACTGAGCATCCTCTTTATACGCACGTACACAGGCGTGGCTGGCAGGGTATCCCGGAAGAGAATATTCGTGAATTCCAACCCCATAAAGATTCATGAAATTGAAATAATAAGGCATTTCCCAAGCACCATTCACCGTACTTATTTTTAGTTTTGCCTTGTAATTGGCATAATGAAGCCCATTGGGAGTAGGAGTTGATCTCTTCCCGGAGCTCACAGGGCCCCATTTTATAAGTTTGCCATTTTCATAAAGGGCAAATCCCTGGATGCGCTGGGCAATCAAAACTGTTTTAGGAATGGAATCAAGGATTTCAAGATTTTCGGGGAATGGAGAATATTTTATTAAATCGGTTGCCAAAGTATCCGGAATAACCAGTTTAGAACCAACTCTTAACCTGCCATAATCAATCCTGTTAAGGGCAAAAACAATTCTCTTGTGCTCTTCGGCATATTTATTCTGAAAACTATCTATTTGTGCAGGGTTTGCTATGGAATCCAATCTATAATTCACTCTCATTTTTGGAACCTTAACCTCCTTCTTCGGCTCACTGATACTATCTACTGTTGATTTACTCTCCTGTTTATTCAAATTAGGATCCTGAGATTTCCTGTTGCAGGAAAAAATTAAGAAACTGCCAATTAATAAAATACTCAAAAAAGGATGGAGTGTTCTATTGTGGGAATTAATTTTCAAGGGAATTTGGATCTTTTTAAGGTTCAAAATAATTTACGCGAATCATCAATTAACCTCAGCAAATATCGTTTTATGTTTCATACAAAATACTGGGATTGGATATATTTTAACATTGGTAAAGTAAATTTTCTTCAACTATAAGGAACCAATATTTTATTATTCATTTTATTTAAATTCATGCTTAATATTTGATTTTTAAACCATAACGATTTTTATGCAAAAGGGGTTGATCGTAAAACATTTAATGGGATCACCAGGAAACAAAAATTAAAATATAGGTAAATGTTACTGGCATAACACCTATTTAGTGCTTCGTAACCACTCCCTTACACGATTATTTAAAAAAAATGATGATAATGTTGCAAAGTAATTATAAAACCCTATATTTGTCAAAATTAAATTTATATATAATGAATAGAGGAACTGTCAAATTTTTTAACGACTCTAAAGGATTTGGATTTATTACCGACGAAGAATCAAACAAAGAATACTTTGTACATGCTAATGGTCTTGTAGACGAAATTAGAGAAAATGACGAAGTAACGTTTGACCTTGAAGAAGGAAGAAAAGGATTAAATGCAGTAAACGTAAAACAAGCTTAAGCTTTGTTTATATAGTTGCTATACTTATGAAAGTTTGGGCCTTACACATTGTGTAAGGCTTTTTTTTGTTCAAAAAATTCATACAACACAACTTATCAATTTTTGGATTCTATTTCTTTCCTACTTCATTTCATCAAAGAAACACAACTTTCCACGCATTTTTCACCGTCGATGGCTGCCGAAATAATTCCTCCTGCATACCCTGCTCCTTCCCCGCAAGGAAATAAACCTTTAATTTGAACATGCTCTAAAGTTTTGGAATCCCTTGGAATTCTAACCGGTGAGGAAGTTCTTGATTCCGGTGCGTGCACTATCGCTTCGTTGGTCAAATACCCATGCATGGACTTGCCGAATTCCTTAAATCCATTCTGAAGGGTTTTGTGGATAAATTCCGGAAAAACTTCTCTTAAATCTGCTGAAGTAACACCTGGTTTATATGATGTTACGGGTAAATTTTGAGATATTTTTCCCTCTACAAAATCCACCAGTCTTTGACCCGGTACCCGTTGGGTTTTACCTCCAAGTACCCAGGCAGTTTGTTCGATACTCTTTTGAAACTGCATACCTGCCAAAGCTGAATTTCCAAATGCGGCAAAATCGGACATCCGCAACTCGATAACTATTCCTGAATTTGCAGTTGGTTGGTCCCGCTTGCTGGGTGACCAGCCATTGGTAACCACTTCTCCCGGACTTGTGGCGCAGGGAGCAATAACTTCTCCGGGGCACATACAAAACGAATACATTCCCCTGCCATTAATTTGCTTAACGATGCTGTATGGAGATGGGGGTAAAAATTCTCCCCTGTCATCACATTTATACTGAATTTTATCTATAAGTTGCTGAGGATGCTCTACCCGGACACCCAAAGCGAAGGGCTTTGCTTCAATTTTTATTCCCTTTCTGTCCAATAACTCAAAAATATCACGTGCAGAATGACCTGTGGCCAGAATTACGTTTTTTGCGTTGAACAATTCACCTTTCTGAGTTTGAATCCCGGTTATTTGGTTATTTTTAATTATTAGATCGGTAACCCGGGTTTCAAAAAGTACTTCTCCCCCAAGCTCCATTATTTTCTCCCTCATTTTGGTGATTATTGCAGGAAGCTTGTTGGTCCCTATATGGGGATGTGCATCTACCAGAATTTCTTTGGTGGCACCGAATCCAACAAATAAGTTTAAGATCCTGTTGACATCACCCCGCTTTTTCGACCTTGTATATAACTTGCCATCGCTGAATGTTCCTGCACCGCCTTCCCCAAAACAATAGTTGGAATCTTCGTTTACAATATGTTCAATA
This sequence comes from Flavobacteriaceae bacterium, assembly GCA_016649785.1. Classification (GTDB taxonomy): domain Bacteria; phylum Bacteroidota; class Bacteroidia; order Flavobacteriales; family Flavobacteriaceae; genus Gillisia. Next base: position 12,395 of record JAENXB010000039.1, on the reverse strand, counting down.
TTAAGCGCTTTAAGGTCACGCCTTCGGTTTCTTACATCTTTACCTCGTTCAATCACTATTGGCTTTTTACCCAATTCGATACATCGCAACGCGGCAAATAGACCTGCCGGGCCGGCGCCAATAATGTAAACTTCTTCCCGATTGGAAATATTTGGATAATTGGGCAAACTCATAGGTTCGTCTAAAAATTCTTCATTGACATAAATGTCCACCTTCAAATTTATCTTGACAGCTTTTTGGCGGGCATCTATGGAGCGTTTTAAAACTTCAACATGAGAAATATCTGAAACCGGGATGCCAGAATGCCCGGAAACTTCCTTCCACAACAATTCCTTCTTTGCCGCGGCTTTCGGGCTAAGCCTAAGTTGATATTGAGTTTTCATCAAATGAATTTATTGTGCAAAATTAATCATTTCAAACTTGAAAACACAACCATCATTTTCTCGCATTAGGTTTATATTTAAAATACCTAATTTTTATTTTTCAAGAACCTTCAACAATAACCTGGATTCCTTTTATGGATTGTTCTAACTTTGTTAAATGGAAATAAAACCGGACCATAAGGCACTTATCGAATTGGCGCATGCCAAAATGTATTTTGGGAAATACAAAGATCGGTACCTGTCTGAAATTCCCGAACATTACCTTATCTGGTTCCAACAAAAAGGCTTTCCACAAGGTAAACTTGGCGACCAATTAAAGCAGGTCACTGAATTAAAGTTAAATGGGATAGAACATATCTTGCGCACTATCAGGACAAAATACCCTAAATATTAGCGGTTTCGGTTGCGATTTTCAATCTTTTAAAGGTCAAAATATTAGGTTTGAAATTGAGGGCTTTTTAGTATTCTTCTTTGTAATTTAGCGCCCTGAATAATGCAACACAAAAAACACATTTAAAATGGCCGAAACCAAGTATATTTTTGTTACCGGAGGGGTTTCTTCTTCCCTGGGAAAGGGAATTATAGCTGCTTCATTAGCAAAATTATTACAAGCTCGTGGGTTTAAAATTACTATTCAGAAATTAGATCCTTATATCAATGTTGATCCGGGAACGCTCAATCCATATGAACACGGGGAATGCTACGTGACTGAAGATGGCGCCGAAACCGATCTGGATCTGGGGCATTATGAACGTTTTTTAAATGTAAATACTTCTCAGGCGAACAATGTAACTACTGGGCGGATCTACCAAAGTGTAATTGAAAAAGAACGCCGTGGAGAATTCCTGGGAAAAACCGTACAGGTTGTTCCGCATATCACCAATGAAATCAAGGAACGTATCCAATTACTTGGCAAAAGCGGAGATTATGATATCGTAATCACAGAAATTGGAGGTACCGTAGGGGATATAGAATCCTTGCCATATATAGAGGCGGTAAGACAACTTAAATGGGAATTGGGAGATGACAATGCTTTGGTTATTCACCTCACCCTTGTCCCCTATCTCGCTGCTGCCGGTGAGCTCAAAACAAAACCGACCCAACACAGCGTTAAAACCTTGATGGAAAGCGGGATTAGGGCCGATATCCTGGTATGCAGGACTGAGCACGAACTCTCTGATGACATCCGCCGAAAATTAGCTATCTTTTGCAATGTGCGTCAGGAAGCAGTTATCCAGTCTATAGATGCTTCAACAATCTACGATGTTCCCAATTTAATGCTGGAAGAAGGTCTGGATACCGTTGTACTTAAAAAATTACAGCTTCCGGATAATACCACTCCAAATTTGGATCATTGGAATCAATTTTTACAACGTCATAAAAACCCGAAGTATGAAATAACCATCGGATTGATTGGCAAATATGTTGAATTGAGGGATTCATATAAATCTATTTTTGAATCATTTATCCACGCTGGTGCAGAAAACGAAGTAAAGGTAAATGTTGTAAGTATTCATTCTGAATTCATCAATGAAAATACCATCAAAAATAAAATTTCGGATTTAGACGGAATATTGGTGGCCCCCGGATTTGGCGAACGTGGGATTGAAGGAAAAATAGATGCCGTTCAATATGCACGTGAGCACAAAATCCCGTTTTTCGGAATTTGCCTGGGGATGCAAATGGCGGTGATAGAAATTGCAAGAAATGTTCTTCATCTTAAAAATGCCAATTCCACAGAAATGGATCCCAACACTAAGCACGCCGTAATAGATATTATGGAGGAACAAAAAAATATTACCCATATGGGAGGGACTATGCGTTTGGGGAGCTGGGCTTGTAAATTGACAAAAGGTTCCCTCGCACAAGAGGTTTATAAATCTGATATTATAAAGGAACGTCACCGTCACCGTTACGAATTAAATAATAAATACAAAGAAGAACTGGCACACGTTGGTTTAAAAAGTACCGGAATAAACCCGGAAACCGGCCTGGTGGAAATTGTAGAACTGAAGGATCACCCTTGGTTTGTAGGTGTACAGTACCATCCCGAATATAAAAGTACAGTGGCAAAACCTCATCCTCTTTTTATCTCATTTATAAAAGCGGCCGTGACCTATTCAAAACAAAAAAACAATGTGAAATTGACCCAAAAAAAATAGCCGGTCTTTTTACTTATAATTAAAACCTTTTAAAGCGGGATTTCCGCATTAGTATTTTATCTTATAACATGGAAGAAAAAAAATTTGACATACAATCCCTCATAGGATTTTTTCTTATTGGCGCGATCTTAATTTGGATGTTGTACAACAATTCCTTTGAAAGTGATCAATCAGAAATCACAAAGGAAACAACTACTGAACAAACGGAAGAAACTCCAGTAAAAGCAGCTCCTGTACAAGAAAAAATTCAGGAAAACCTACAGGATTCAACTGCATTGGCCAATGCACAAAAAGAGTTGGGAGCTTTCGGATATTCCGCAGCGTTGGCATCTGCCACAAATGCTTCCACCACCATTTCAAACGATGTTTTAGAGCTTACCATAGACAATAAAGGTGGGTATATTTCAAAAGCCCGCCTTACACAATTTAAATCTTACGACTCTATTCCTATTTATTTGATCAAGGACGGAAATGCCTCTTTAAATTTGAAGTTCACCACTACCGATGGAAGGTTATTGGCTACCGAAAATATGTATTTTGAACCCACAATATCACAAAGCGGGCAGAATAAGGTTCTTTCAATGAAATTAAAGGTTTCGGAAACCGAATTTCTGGAATACCGTTATGTGTTGAAACCCGGTGAATATATGATGGATTTCAGCATCCGATCACAGGGATTGAGCAAGATTATCAATAGCTCTGCCGATATCAGCCTGGATTGGAAACTTAAGGCTTACAGACATTCCAAGAGTATCTCCTACGAAAACCGCTATACCGAAATTAGTTTTGAATACGAAGATGGCAATGATGATTATTTAGGACAGGGAGAATTATCTGAAGATGAAGCAGTAAATGTTACTTATGTTGCTTACAAACAACACTTTTTCTCCTCAATTCTATTAACTGATGCCCCGTTTGAAAAAGCAAAATTCACATCCCGCAACTTGGTGCAGGATGAGGAAATAGACACGCTTTACACCAAGGCATTTGCCACAAATTTGCCACTCGAACTCAAAGCAGGGGAATTAGACTATAATATGAACTGGTATTACGGTCCTACCGATTATAAAACATTAAATAATTACGACCGTAATTTAGATGAAATTGTGCCCTTAGGCTGGGGGCTTTTTGGATGGATGAACAAACATATTTTCATTCCTTTCTTCAGCTTTTTATCGGGTATTCTGCCCAGTTATGGACTTGCAATAATTGTAATGACCATTGTTGTGAGAATCATACTTTCTCCTGTTACTTATAAATCCTATCTATCTCAGGCAAAAATGAAGATCCTTCGTCCTGAAATAAATGAGATAAATGAAAAGTATAAGGACAATGCAGTGAAAAAGCAGCAGGAAACCATGAAATTGCAAAGCAAGGCAGGAGCGAGCCCCTTAAGTGGTTGTTTGCCGGCCTTAATGCAAATTCCCGTATTCTATGCCTTGTTCCAGTTTTTCCCAAGTGCTTTTGAATTGCGCCAAAAAGGTTTCTTATGGGCAGATGATCTATCGAGTTATGACACCATAGCACAATTACCCTTTAACATTCCTTTTTACGGAGACCACGTGAGTTTGTTCCCAATATTGGCCTCTATCGCCATCTTTATTTATATGATGATGACTACGGGTCAAACCATGCAAACCCAACAACCCGGAATGCCTAATATGAAGTTTATAATGTACTTATCCCCTCTTATGATGTTGTTTTTCTTCAACAACTACGCAAGTGGATTATCCTTGTACTACTTCACTTCAAATTTGATTACCATAGGGATCATGCTCGTAATTAAATATGCTATCCTTGATGAGAAAAAGATCCATGCAAAAATTCAGGAAAATAAAAAGAAACCACGAAAACAAAGTAAGTTTTCCAAAAAAATGGGTGAAATGATGGAACAGGCCGAACAACAAAAGAAAAAAGGAAAATAGATACAAGTAATTTTAAATTTAAAAAAGAGCCCGGTAAAATTTTTACAGGGCTCTCTTTTTATAATCAATCTGCAATTGTATTGGTTTCTATAATGATTACATCATCACCGTCATCATTGCACGCAATTGCACCTAAAGATAAGAATAGCACAAGAGCATTTTTTTTAAGGGTTGAAATATATTCCATTTTTTTGAGTTTTAAGTTTATATTGCCCTAAAGATAAATGAGAGGATCTTATTGTTATATTTACGACTCTCTTTATTAGAAGAGCAATATCAAAACTGGATGAATGCAAATAATCATTAACCAACTTTAAACTTTTGACCATGAAAAAAAATTTTGTTTTATTTTTTAGTATTGCACTTTTAACAGCTTGCAGTGAAGATGACAACAACGCCACCGACCCTGTTGTTGGCAAATGGTTTATTGCCGAAGTAAATAATGTACCGGGATCTGATTTCACTTTAAGTGAATGTAATACGAATTCTTTTATGACTTTCAATGCTGATGGAACTACCAATTCGGTATTCTCCTCTGAGGTTGAAGGGAATTGTCTTGCAGGAGCTTCAACTAATAGTGAATGGAAGCAACAAGCCAGTATTTATACCTTTACTATTCCTATCCCTGAATTGGAAGATTTTAGTCCTTTATCTGGTACAATCCAGTTTAATGCCGATACATTTACTTTTACTCCATTAATTTCCTCTGGGACTACCATAGTTTTCAAAAAAGGGTGAAATAGATTTGATGCAATAAAATATAAATTAAGGGGTGGAATTTTCCACCCCTTTTTTATTTCGTAATTTTGCAACCGGTTTGGCGACAGTTTAAATGAATTATAACCAATATGGTTTTGTCAAATTGATGCAAGTTAGAATTATGAAAAAAGTAGTGGTAGGTTTATCGGGTGGTGTAGATTCAAGTGTGGCAGCATATTTACTGCAGCAGCAGGGATATGAGGTTATTGGCTTGTTTATGAAAAACTGGCATGATGATTCGGTTACGATTTCCGATGAATGCCCTTGGTTGGAAGATAGCAATGATGCGATGATGGTTGCTGAAAAATTGGGAATTCCTTTTCAGATTGTCGACCTGAGCGAACAATACAAAGAACGCATAGTAGATTATATGTTCCGGGAATACGAACTTGGACGTACCCCAAATCCTGATGTGTTGTGCAACCGGGAAATAAAGTTTGATGTTTTTATGAAAATCGCCCTCACTTTGGGCGCAGATTATGTTGCTACCGGGCATTATTGCCGGAAAGGGGAAATCCAAAAAGACGGAAAAACCACCTATCAATTGCTTGCCGGAAAAGATGATAATAAGGATCAATCCTATTTTCTTTGTCAGCTCACACAGGAACAATTATCTAAAACGCTTTTTCCCATTGGGGAATTGCAAAAGCCGGAAGTTCGGGAAATAGCTGCTGAGCAGGATTTGATCACCGCGAACAAAAAAGATTCCCAGGGACTTTGTTTCATAGGAAAAGTTCGTTTGCCGGAATTCCTTCAGCAAAAACTAAAGCCCAAAGAAGGCGTTATTGTTGAAATTGATGCCGAAAAGGAAATCTATAAGACTGAAATTCCAGACTTCAATTCAAAAATTGAAGAATTGAGCCATCTTTCAAAAAAATACAAATACGAAGTGAGTGATGGAAAAGTGGTGGGAAAACATCAGGGAGCTCATTACTTTACTACCGGCCAACGCAAAGGACTTGCCGTAGGAGGTATGCCTGAACCCTTGTTTGTAATAGGGACCGATGTGGATTCGAATGTTATTTATACGGGGCAAGGCAAAGAACACCCCGGCCTGTATAGAAAAGCCCTTTTTGTAAAAGGGAATGAAGTACATTGGGTTCGCCGGGATCTCGCAATAAAAGCAGGTGAAAAATTATCGGTTTTGGCAAGGATACGCTATCGTCAACCATTGCAGGAAGCTACTTTATACCAAACCGAAAACGGGATGTACGTAGTTTTTAAAAATATGCAGTCTGCTATTACCGAAGGTCAGTTTGTTGCCTGGTACAGGGAAGATGAATTATTGGGTTCAGGGGTTATTTCATCTGAAGCAAATTAAACCTATCAAGAGTATTCTCTTTTTATTATTATAGTTAGATTGTAGTCTTTTCACAGGATTAACTATTTCAAGCTTTCATCATCAAAAATTACAATAAAAGAATGTCCAATAAAATTACGCATCTCTTCAATATAGAATATCCCATAATTCAAGCCGGAATGATTTGGGCAAGCGGTTGGAAACTAGCAAGCGCGGTAAGCAATGAAGGTGGATTGGGGATTATAGGCGCGGGTTCTATGTATCCCGAGATCCTTAGGGAACACATCCAAAAATGCAAAAGGGCGACCTCCAGGCCGTTTGCCGTGAATGTCCCGATGTTGTATCCTGATATCGACGAAATTATTAAAATAATCATTGAAGAAGATGTGAAAATCGTCTTTACTTCTGCAGGTAATCCGAAAACCTGGACCAAACATTTACAATCACACGGAATAAAGGTCGTCCACGTTGTGAGCAGCGTAAAATTCGCCTTAAAATCCCAGGAAGCAGGCGTTGATGCGGTTGTTGCCGAAGGTTTTGAAGCCGGTGGCCACAACGGCCGGGATGAAACTACTACCTTTACCTTAATTCCAATGGTAAAGGAACAACTTCAAATCCCGCTTATCGCAGCAGGAGGAATAGCCACAGGCCGTGGAATGCTTGCTGCTATGGTATTGGGCGCAGATGCAGTTCAGGTAGGCTCGAGGTTTGTAGCCAGCGATGAAGCCTCTTCTCATATCAAATTCAAAAAAAAGGTGATCGAGGCAAACGAAGGCGATACCATACTTACTTTAAAAGAACTGGCGCCGGTCAGGATTTTGAAAAACAAGTTTTTTGAAGAAATCCAGAAACTATATGAAACCAGGCCAAACAGGGAAGAATTATTAAAATTACTCGGGCGGGCACGTTCCAAAAAAGGAATGTTTGAAGGCGATATTGACGATGGAGAACTCGAAATTGGTCAAATTGCCGGGTTGATCCACGATATTAAACCCGCAGCCCAAATTGTCCGTGAAATGATGGCAGAATTTGAGCTCGCAAAGGCAGAAGTAACAAATTATTGATTTGATATTTTTTCCAATTAATAAAATTACCAATAACTAATCAGTACTTAAAGTGCCTAAAGTCTGGAGTATTTTGAGTTAAAAGATAAAATATAAGTAAGCTAATATGAATCAAAAACAGCAATATCTCTTCAAAAATTTGCTGTTTTTGATTTACAGTTTTAATCCTACCGTACAATAAAGTCTCCATTACTTTAGGCATTTTAGGCACTCCGAATTTTATGAACTGATCAGTTATAATTAAAGGAAATATTCTTTACAATATCAGGGTGAATGCTTTGGACCACAGGACAGGTTCTGGCAACGTTTTCCAAAATTGCCTTTTCCTTGTCGCTTAATTTGCCTTTTATAAATAGGTTCACATCAATTTTTGAAATTCTTCGTGGATTGGCTTCCATATATTTGGTAACCTCAGCATAAGTATCTTTCAAATCCAGTTCAAGATCTCTTGCCTTGATCCCCATCGTAGTTATCATACATGAAGCCACTGCCGTGGCAACGGTATCTGTTGGTGAAAAAGCCTCTGCTTTGCCTTGATTATCAAGCGGAGCATCGGTGATGAATTTACTACTGCTCTGCAAATGTTCACATTCGGTGCGCAAATCGCCCTGGTAAATTACTTTTGAGGTCATATTTTATTCTTTTGCAACGCTAAGGCTCAGGTCTTCATTAAGATGCATGATATATACCGCATCGTTATAATATCCGCCGTTGGCCTTATGTTTATATAAAAATTTATTTTCAACATACTCGGTGATAATATTTGCCTCCACCGATTTTTCAAGGCTGCCCATCGCCGCCAAACGCAATAATACATCAAGGGTCAGGTCATAACCACGAACCGTATATTTATTGGGAACATATCCGTATTTTGTTTTATATGAATCGATAAAACTATCGCTCACCATCTCATCAAACTCTTTATATTCTGATGGAAAATGAAATTTTAACCTTCCCAGGTGATTATTTGAAAGTACATCGCTTTCAAATGAACTGTTCTTGTTTGTTGTAAACAAGACGATATCATTATCTCTTGCCAATCTGTTTAATGCCGAAGTAGCGCTGCTCAGTAAAGCCACACTTTCCGATTCCAAAATCACCCAATTCTCGCGGCCCTTTACCAGTGAAGGACTCAGGGTGGATTCGCTTATGTTGTTTCCGCTAGGGTTGACCGTTCTAGCATTTGGCAGGGCATTCATCAATTTGCTTTTAATTCCACCAGAGGCCCCATCGGCAACTATAATTACATTTTTGCCCTGGGAATTTTTCTGCAAATATTTGATCATGGCTTCCCTTAACATATCATCGCTTGGCCGGGCCTGGTATAAATTGGGAATTGCCCTCAATTCCCTGTTTGAAATAGGTGAAATTACCGGAACATTTAAATTTGTCAATCTTGCAGCTGCTTCCTCTGAAGTTGCCTGTAATAGAGGACCAATAACTGCATCTACGTTATTGAAATTGTTGGATTGGACAATCGAGGCAACCTTTGAAGGTTGTTGCTGTGTATCATACACCTTCAAATTGGTAGAAATTCCCAATTCCTGTGCACGTTCTATCGCCATTAATACTCCACTGTAAAAGTCCAGGGAAATTCGCATCACCCTGTCATTTTGCAACATTTCCCTTGAATTGGAAATGGAATCGTTTTTGATCTTGCTCAGGTTGTAGGGAAGCATCAACACCAAATTTTTGGTGTTGAAATTATTTAAGTTGGTTTCAAGATTGAGTTGTTTAGCATCTGAAGCTTCAGCTTCTCCCATTATTTCCGCTCCTACATCCAAGGTTCTTCCGTTGGCATCTTTTGTAGGGACTTTTAATATCATTCCCCATTTTAATCCATCTTTTAATGCTGGATTTAAAGCCATTAAAGAATCTGCTTCAACCTGAAACCTGCGCGTTAGGCTATACATGGTTTCCTGTGGCTGCACTTCATAAAATTGAAAGGCTTCATCGGTGATAATTACATAATCGTCCAAAACAGCGGTTCCTACCTTAAGCATGATTCCGGGTTGCAAAACACCTACCGTTGGATTTAACACTTCCAATTCCCCAACAGTCATTCCATATTTTCTGGCAATTCCAAATTTGGTTTCTTTGGGCAAAATAATGTGTTCCCTTGTTTTGCCAATTTGAGTTGATTTGGGAGGTAGCGGTTTTTGAACAGGCCGTGCACTTTGAGTTTCGCCTTTGACAATTATAGGGATTTGAATAGTCTCCCCATTTTGTAGTTCCTTGGAATAAAGCTGCTTGTTATATTTTTTGATATCATCAATACTAACATCATACTGCTTTGACAAACTGTACAAGGTTTCTTTTTTCTCGACCCTATGTGACTTAAAACTTACAGCTGCCTCACCCGAAGTTTCCGAGGTTTCACCCTGCACCGGAATAACCAGTTTTGTGCCCACCTGAACCCCGTTTTTCGCGTCGGGATTATATTTATAGATAGATTCAACACTAACATCGTATTTTTGGGCAATCCGGTACACATTTTCCTCCGGGGCTACCGTATGATATTTAAAAGCCTGGCTAAAGGCAGTTGTTGAAAGCACTTGAAAAAACAAGCTTATAACAATCACATACTTCATCTGTTAGATTTTATTGGTTCTTTAATGGTCGTTGTAATTTATGATCCGCAGTTAAACCTCTATTTAATTCAAGGTCAAGAAACCCGACAAGCTCAAAATATTTTACTCCCATTCTATGGTTGCGGGCGGTTTTGAACTTATATCATACACTACCCTATTAACGCCTTTTACACGATTTATTATTGTGTTGGATATCTTTTGAAGGAATTCGTATGGTAAATTCACCCAATCTGCAGTCATTCCATCGGTAGATTCTACCGCTCTCAAAGCAACTACTTTTTCGTAAGTCCGTTCATCACCCATAACACCTACCGAGTTAACGGGCAACAAAATCGCTCCTGCCTGCCAAACTTTATCGTATAAATTCCATTCTTTAAGTCCATCAATAAAAATAGCATCAACTTCCTGAAGTGTACGGACTTTTTCGGCTGTGACATCGCCCAAAATACGTATTGCCAATCCGGGTCCGGGAAAGGGATGTCTTCCCAACAATTCCTTGGCTATTCCCATTTCAGCTCCTACCCTGCGCACTTCATCTTTAAATATCATCCTTAGCGGTTCAACCACTTTCAATTTCATGAAATCTGGCAACCCCCCAACATTATGGTGTGATTTTATAGTTGCTGAAGGGCCTCCGTTCACAGAAACCGATTCGATCACATCCGGATAAATAGTCCCTTGTGCCAAATATTTTACATTTTGTATCAAATGCGCTTCCTGATCAAAAACCTCAATAAAGGCATTCCCGATCGCTTTTCGTTTTTCTTCGGGATCGCTAAGCCCGGCAAGGGCATCCAAGAAGCGTGCCGAAGCATCTACTCCTTTTACGTTCAGACCCATATGTTTATACTGGTCCAAAACACCGGTAAACTCGTCTTTTCTAAGCAACCCGTTATTTACAAAAATGCAATATAAATTTTTTCCTATGGCTTTGTGAAGCAATACAGCGGCTACCGAGGAATCTACGCCCCCGCTCAAACCAAGCACCACCTTATCGTCTCCTATTTTATTCTTTAATTCTGAAACCGTCATTTCCACAAATGCCTCAGGTGTCCAGGTTTGGGCAACCTTCGCGATTTTTACAAGAAAGTTTTCCAGCACTTGTTTCCCATCGGTAGTGTGATACACTTCCGGATGAAATTGGATAGCATAGGTTTGCTCTCCATCAATCCTATAGGCTGCATTCAGCACATCTGAAGTACTTGCCAGCCTTACGCTATTTTCAGGTAATTCTTTTATGGTGTCGCTATGGCTCATCCATACCTGCGAATAATCGGGAATTCCATCAAACAAAAGTTCTGCCGGTTTGATGTCAGACAAATTTGCCCTGCCGTATTCCCTTGTTTCTGAAGCTTCTACGGTTCCTCCATGAAACTGAGCAAAATATTGTGCCCCGTAACACACTGCCAAAAGCGGTAATTTCCCTCTTATCTCCGAGAGATCCGGATGTGGTGCATTTTCCGCCCGAACCGAAAATGGGCTTCCAGAAAGGATCACTGCTTTAAATCCGGAAAGATCTTTTGGGGGTTTATTATATGGATGAATCTCGCAGTAAATATTCAACTCTCTTACACGCCTCGCGATAAGCTGCGTATACTGGGAACCAAAATCTAAAATAAGTACGTTTTCTTGCATACGCAAAAGTAAGTATTTGAACCAATAATGACAATGCAGTTGTATAATTTAATATCTTTAATTGAAAATCGAAACATCCCATGAGAATAATCAGTACCATCATTTTTGCGATTGCTATCATATTTGCTTCATTTTTCCTTGGAAACGCCTATATAGAAAGGGCACAGCCTAAAGGGACTATTTCCGTAACAGGTTCGGGAAATGAAAATTTCACCTCAGATTTAATCGTATGGGAAGGGCAATTCAGCAGAATGAATCCCGATTTGAAACAGGCTTATGAAGATTTGAATGCAGATAAGGAAACCGTACGTAAATATTTAACAGACAACGGGATCAAATCCGATAATTTTGTGTTCAACTCGGTTCAAACCATAGAACAACAGGAAAACCAATATCAAAACGGAAATTTTGTGGGGAGTATTTTTAAGGGTTATGTGTCAAGTTTCACAAGGTTGTTAATGGAAGCTGATTAAAACTAGATTGTAAACTTAGAATTTTAATTTTAAATTCCTCGGGTGTTATTTTAAATAATTCTGGTTCTATTTCGTACCATCTTTCAACAGCTTGAAAAGGTGT
>JAENXB010000011.1 GCA_016649785.1 Flavobacteriaceae bacterium | reverse complement strand
ATTGATAAAATACATGGTTTGTTTTGGTTTTACTGAATAGGTCAAATCCAAATTGTTCTTTTCGGAAGGTTTAAAATCGGCTATTAACCATAAACGGGTGCTGTCATTATAGAATTCAACCTGGGAATTGTTTAAAAGCACTTTCTCAAAGCGCATGTTTTTGGCATCAATGTATATGGAATCCGTAGCGGTGAGAATTTCAAACAGGAAATGCACCTTCCCCTTTACCTCTTTTTCTTTCGGAAAAATTGAAATTTCGGCATTGACATTTTTAAAATCCACCTTTAAGGATTGATCAAATAATGGGTTGAATTGTGCAAAACATCCAAAATAAAATAAAGAGAAAACAAGCAGGAAGCAGCTTTTCATAAAGTGAGGATTCATAATCAACGGCAAAGTACAAAATCCCGATATTATAAACCCCACAGGTTTTGAAAACCTGTGAGGTTTGGTTAATTTCGATTTTATTTTTTACATTGATTAAAACAGGATTTAATATCTTCGTCCTATGAATGCCAATTTGATGCAAACCCCCATAGATTATTTAAAAGGAGTTGGTCCCACCCGGGCCGATTTACTGCGTAAGGAACTGGGAATTCACACCTACCAGGACTTCATAAATTTTTTTCCGAACCGGTATCTGGACAAAACCCGTTTTTATAAAATTAATGAACTGCAACAAAATTCTTCTGAGGTACAGGTAACAGGGAAAATTATCAACCTGAAAACCGTGGAGCAAAAAAACGGAAAACGCCTGGTCGCAGAATTTATAGATGAAACCGGAAAGATGGAGTTGGTTTGGTTCAGGGGCCATAAATGGATCAGGGAGAATTTAAAACTGAATACTCCTTATGTGATCTTCGGAAAAACCAATTGGTTCAATGGACTCTTCAGCATGGCGCATCCCGAGTTGGAATTGCTTGAAGAACATGAAAAAAGCATGCGCATTGTTATGCAACCGGTTTATCCATCTACAGAAAAACTATCGAATAAAGGAATTACCAACCGGGTGCTAAATAAATTGATGCAGCAACTTTTTATAGAAACCCGCGGCCAGTTTTACGATACCTTAAGCGAAGAAATTAAAGAGGAATTAAATCTAATTTCAAGGGCCGACGCACTTTTTAATATTCATTTTCCGAAGAGTCAAGAGCTGCTTTCCAATGCCCAATTCAGATTAAAATTTGAAGAATTGTTTTATATTCAGCTGCAATTGCTGATCAAAAATATGCTTCAAAAACAAAGAATTAAGGGCTTTGTTTTTGACCAGATCGGAAACAATTTCACCGAGTTTTATAAGGAGCATTTACCCTTCCAATTAACCGGCGCGCAGAAAAGGGTGATCAGGGAAATAAGAAGCGATTTGGGCAGTGGCGCGCAAATGAACAGGTTGTTACAGGGCGACGTAGGTTCCGGGAAGACCATTGTGGCGCTAATGTCAATGTTAATAGCACTTGACAACGGATTTCAAGCCTGTTTAATGGCTCCTACTGAAATTTTGTCAGTACAGCACTATAACGGATTATTTGATTTATGTAAAGAATTAAATACCAGTATCTTCCTATTAACTGGCTCAACCAAAGCTTCAAAACGAAGGGAAATTCACAAAAAGCTCGAAAATGGCGAAATTGACATCCTTATTGGCACTCATGCGCTTCTGGAAGACAAGGTGAAATTTGAGAATTTAGGCCTCGCGATTATAGATGAGCAACACAGATTTGGCGTTGAACAGCGCTCAAAATTGTGGAAAAAAAACCACCTTCCGCCACACATTCTGGTGATGACGGCAACCCCTATTCCGCGAACCCTGGCCATGAGTTTATATGGCGATCTGGATATCTCGGTTATAGACGAACTTCCTCCCGGAAGGCAGTCCATAAAAACGGTACACAGGTACGACAGCAACCGCTTAAAAGTCTTCAGATTTATAAAAGATGAAATTGCAAAAGGCAGGCAAATTTATATTGTGTATCCATTAATTCAGGAATCGGCAACTATGGATTACAAGGATTTAATGGATGGATACGAAAGTATTGTCCGTGAGTTTCCGATGCCGGAATTTCAGATCTCCATTTTACACGGGCAGATGAAACCGGTGGACAAGGAATTTGAAATGCAGCGTTTTGTAAGACGCGAAACCCAGATTATGGTGGCCACCACCGTTATTGAAGTTGGCGTAGATGTTCCCAATGCAAGTGTTATGATCGTTGAAAGTGCCGAGCGTTTCGGGCTTTCGCAATTACACCAGCTTCGGGGTCGCGTAGGCCGTGGGGCCGAGCAGAGTTACTGTATTTTAATGACTGGCCATAAACTTTCTGCCGACGCAAAGACCAGGTTGCAAACTATGGTGGGTACAAATGACGGTTTTGAAATTGCGGAAGTCGATCTAAACCTGCGCGGGCCGGGTGATTTGATGGGAACACAGCAAAGCGGGATCCTAAACCTTAAAATTGCCGATATTGTTAAAGACAATCTTATTTTGAAAACCGCCCGGGATTACGCAAAAAAACTTTTGACGGAAGATCCCGAACTAAAGCTGGAAAAAAACAAGATGATACGCTACACCTATGCCCAGCTGGGAAAACATAAAAATATCTGGAACTACATCAGCTAAAGGTTTCTGACGGATTTTGAATTATGCAGAGCTTCGGCCCTTTTTTTATTTCCCACATCCAGATTTTGTTATTAAAATCAAAGCAAAAGTTCATTTTTGAATTTTGAATTTTGAATCAAATAATAGCCCGGCAATAAAAAATTGTTAAAAAATTAAGTTTTAAAACCCTATTACTATCCTCTGTAAATCAGAGATATGGGGGAGATCCAGTATTTTTGGCATTTTACCGATATAATCATTGGTTTTAACGAATAAGTAAGAATTATATAATATTGAGTATAATTTTTAGCTAATTTAATATTCTTAAAACTAAAAATATACAATTATGAAAAAAATTATTTATTTATTCCTCCTTATACTGGGAGTGACCGGATGCAGCGTTGAGTCTATTGATTCCACTGAAAATTTATTAACCGCTGATGCGAAATTTAAGATTCAGGAGGTTGGAAAATCCGCGGATCTTTTAGATTCTGAAATTTGTGCTGGTGAAGCACCAGTTTTTGTTTTCAATTTCCCTCAAAACCAGAACGGTCCTAATAATGCTGATACAAATATTAAGATTCAAATTGAAACTTTTCCAGGATCAGGTGAATGGGATATTTTTGAAGACTTAACTTATGCCGGAGCAGGACCAGAAGAATATACATATAATGATGAAATATTAGAGGTTGGAACTTACAGTTTTAGAGTAAAAATAGGTGCTGGTGGTTTTGACTTCGCTGTCACTTTAAATATAGTTGAATGCCCTGATTGTGACGAAAGTTTCAGCTATACAGCAAATGGAGGGAACAGCTATACATTTTTCTATACTCCTGCAGAAGATATGGCGAATGCTTCTTTAGTATTCACATTTGCACAAAGTGTTGTGGCTTCAGGATATGATTGGCCAGATTGGAATGGCAGCTCGTCAACAAGAACAGAAACGATGGATCTTGATGCTTGTACAACCTATGAATGGGAAGTTGAACTTTCTAAGGATTGCAGTGGAAGTTCCCCTAATAGCAATGTTTGGACAGACTTTAAGGTTGATGGAGTTTCCAAGAAAAACTCTGCAACACTAAACATTACCCAAAGTTGCAATTAAGAATTCTTTAAAAAATATAAAAACTAAAAAGGGCTTCGGCCCTTTTTTTAATTTCTAAAAAACTGAAATCAAAAACCGCTGACAGTTTTTAGAATTTTACTGTTTGAATCCATTTTTAGCAATAATTGCTTTATAAATCACCTCGTCAAATTGCTAAAAAGTCTTTCCTCTTGTTTCTTGCAGCGCAGCGGTCTTAAATCTTTGCCGGAATCATTATTATTAGCTTTAAAAAACAATTTTCAAATTATGCTAAAACTATTTGTAACACTATCTTTGGCACTCGAAAAAAGTATCCGATGAAAATTTCATACAACTGGCTTAAACAATTTATAAAACTCCCCAATAACCCCGAAGAAACCGGTCATTTGCTGACAGATTTAGGGCTGGAGGTAGAAGGGATCCATAATTTCCAAAGTGTAAAAGGCGGATTACAGGGAATAGTAACCGGTCATGTATTGATTTGTGAGCCTCATCCCAATGCGGACAGGCTTCAATTATGCAAGGTGGATATTGGCAATGGAGAACCACTTCAAATAGTATGCGGTGCTCCCAATATTGGCGTGGGACAAAAAGTTCCGGTCGCGACAATTGGCACGACATTGTATGATGAAAAAGGGGAAGCCTGGGAAATAAAAAAAGGAAAGATCCGCGGGGAGGAAAGCCTTGGAATGGTATGTTCAGAAAGTGAACTGGGACTTGGAAGCAGCCACGACGGAATTATGGTGCTTAAAGACGATTTGATTCCCGGCACTCCCGTTTCCGAAATTTTCAATATTGAAAACGATTACGTTTTTGAAATAGGACTTACCCCAAACCGCTCTGATGCTATGAGCCACTGGGGAGTTGCCAGGGATCTAAAGGCTGGTTATCAGCAACAAAACCTGAGCCTGGAAATTATCACTCCCTCTGTAAGTGCATTTAATATTGACAGCCGAAGTTTCAGAATTCCCATAAATGTAGAAGATTCCAGCCTTGCACCCCGGTATTGCGGTATGACGATCTCAGGAATTAAGGTAATAGATTCTCCTAAATGGCTTCAAAACAGGTTAAAAGCAATTGGAATAAACCCAAAAAACACGATTGTTGATGCCACAAATTATGTGATGCACGAATTGGGACAACCTTTGCATGCTTTTGATGCCGACAAGATTTCCGGAAATGAAATTCACGTAAAAACCCTTAAAACAGGAACCAAATTTATCACCTTAGATGGAGTAGCGCGCGAATTGCACGAGGAGGATCTAATGATTTGTGACATTGAAAAACCTTTGTGTATTGCAGGAGTTTTTGGAGGATTAAACAGTGGAGTTTCTCAACAAACAACGAAAATATTTATTGAAAGCGCTTATTTTAACCCGGTTAGCATTCGTAAAACCGCAAAACGCCACGGCCTAAACACCGATGCTTCCTTTAGGTTTGAAAGGGGAATAGATCCAAATATCACCGGATACGCCTTAAAAAGGGTCGCATTGCTGATCAAAGAAATTGCAGGTGGCGAAATCACCAGCGATGTGGAAGATCTGTATTCCAATAAAATTGAGGATTTCCAGGTGTTCTTAACCTTTGAGAAGGTAAACAAACTTATAGGTCAGAACCTGGCAGAAGAAACCATAAAATCTATTCTCGCTTCCTTGGAAATAAGGGTTAATAACGTTACTGAAACCGGAATGGGACTTACAATTCCATCCTATAGGGTAGATGTAAAGCGCGAAGCCGATGTGATCGAGGAAATTTTGAGGGTTTACGGATACAACAATATTGAATTCGGGACCAAGTTTAATGCTTCGGTTTCAAATTCTTCAAAATTTGAAGATTATAAACTTCAAAACCATATTGCTAATCAACTGGTGGGACAGGGTTTTTATGAAACTATGGCCAACTCTTTAACTACCCCGGTTTACGAAAAATTAAGCGAACAGGTCAGGGAAGAAAATTATGTAAGGATGTTAAATCCTTTAAGCCAGGATCTATCGGTGCTGCGACAATCTTTGTTGTTTTCAGGTCTGGAAGCGGTGAGTTATAACATCAACAGAAAAAGAACTGACCTTAAATTATTTGAATTTGGAAAAACCTATCATCAGTACGAAAGTGGAAGAACAGAAAACAAACATTTAAGTTTATTTGTTTCCGGAAACCGCTTTCCTGAAGGTTGGGACACCGTTTCAAATCCGGGCAATTTCTTTTATTTGAAAGGAATTATCGAGTGCATTTTTGAAAGATTAGGCATTGATAATACCAAAACCGGAGCGGTAAAATCTGATGTGTTTTCTGAAGGATTATCCATAAGTGAAGGCAAATCAAAATTGGTTGAATTTGGGGTTGTCAAAAAATCGGTATTAAAACATTTCAGTATTACACAGGAGGTTTTATTCGCCGATTTCAATTGGGATCTGATCATTGAAACTGCAAAAGCCAAAAAGCCAAAATTTGTTGCTATCCCAAAATTTCCAAGCGTTCGAAGGGATTTTGCCTTGTTGCTGGATTCTGCGATTCAATATCAGGAAATTGAAAATATCGCCCTGCAAACCGAAAAGAAATTGTTGAAATCGGTTAATTTATTCGATGTTTATCAGGGGAAAAACCTTCCAAAAGGCAAAAAGAGCTATGCGGTGAGTTTTAAATTTCAGGATGAGCACAGTACCCTTACCGATAAACAAATCGATAAGATCATGAAAAAACTGCAACAACGTTTTGAAAAAGAACTGAATGCGGAATTGAGATAAACAGGTTTTATTTTATATACAAAAAGGTCCTTTTCAACTACTTGAAAAGGACCTTTTTGTATTATCGTCAACCCGGGTTGTAAAGAAAAATATAGATCGCGAGGCTTCGCGATCTTTGCCTAAACCTTTGCCTACCCGTACCATTCAGGCGGTCGGTTAAAGAAAGAAAATTTCTGCAATTTTACAAAACAAAACTTAATAAACCAATCAATTCGGCTTCCAATAAAAGAGCCTAATCATTCAAAATTTTATTTAGAAACGGTTTAAATAAAATAGTTAATTCTATTGTTTGTTCAAAATCAATTTTTTAATTTAGAACAGGTAAAGATGATGAAGATGAAACTACTCTGTACCAATATCTCCGAAAAAATACTTAAATTGAGAAACAAACGCAACTCTGAAGCTGCGTTGATGGATGAAGTTCAAAAAATCCTGAAGGAAGAAAGCGCTAAAGACGAAAAAATACTGAATGCTTTGCAGGAAAATTGCGAAAATGAATCTAATCATTTTGATTTCTTGAGCACCGACAAAATTTTTCATATATCGAATATTGAAAAGATATGTATCGATTACAGGTTGCGATTTCTAAATTCTTCTTTGTTTAAAGGAGAATTGCCTTATGAAGCGATTTCAAAAATAAAGCAACTGGAGGAGGAACATAAAATCAGCTTAAAAGCTTATAAAATAATGGCTCCCTCACAGTTTTTCAAATTAAAAAATGCAGATGATCCGTTTTTATTTGCCCCAATTGGCAATCAATATTATTATTTGATACATTCCTGGGGAAGGGATCTTCATCCCTTGAGAAAACTGATGATGTGGCCATTTAAACACCTGGAAAATTTTATAGTCCTGCTGCTTTTGTCAAGTTTGATTTTAACTGCCCTAATACCAAATGGAATGTTTAGCCCCCAGCAAACCACGTCCCAATTTTTGATAATTTATCTTTTTATGTTTAAATGGATCTCCGGACTGGCTATTTTCTTCGGTTTTAAGAAAGGAAAGAATTTTAGCTCCGCGGTCTGGAACAGTAAATACTTCAACACATAAAACGTTAAACTCTTTAAAAGCGCTATTGATTTTCGCTAAATAAATATGTATCTTGGTTTTTCAATTAAAATGATATGAGTACAGACCAAGATTATGAATGGGTATATACCGGGCCTGAAGTAAATGTGCAGTTTCTTCAGGATCTATTGAATAAAGCGGGGATTTCTTCCAGGGTTAGAAACGATTTTGACTCGGGCCTGCGAGCGGGTTTTGGCGGTGGTTTGCCCGGGCAAGTTCTCCTATTTGCCGAAAAATCCAATTTGAAGGAAGCGATGAAAATTGCCAAATCTACATTCCCAAAAGATTATGAAAATGGAAAATGATATCCCCAAAAAAAGAAATATCTGGAACCTGGTTCTTGGATTGGTTTTCCTTGGCTACGGCTGCTTTAAATTGTACGGCCTTTCAAACAGTACCGAAAAAGGCAATACGCTGGACCTGGTTCTTGCTATTGGTTTTGTTGCCTTCGGAATTTATGATTTGTGGAAATATTATAAAGCTGTTTAAGCCTTGACGATTTCCCGCTAAAACACCAGATTTATAAAATAAACCAGGGATTTACAAGGCGTTAATATCTGCCATTGTAAATCCCTGGTTTATTATGTTCAGGCTATTTCTAAGCTCACTCTTTTCTAAAAAATTCCGGCCTTAAAACAATTAAACTTGTACAGCATACATTTTATCCCGCTGTTCCTTTAATTTTTTATCACTCATATATTCATCAAAAGTGGTGTAGCGATCAATAACTCCTGATGGGGTCAATTCAATTACACGATTTGCTACTGTTTGGGCAAACTCGTGGTCACGTGTAGTGAACATAACCGTTCCCTTAAAGTTTTTCAATGAATTATTGAAGGCGGTGATGGTTTCCAGGTCCAAATGGTTTGTAGGTTCGTCAAGCATCAATACATTGGCACGCATCATCATCATCCGGCTCAGCATACAACGCACTTTTTCACCTCCGGAAAGTACCCTTGAAGTTTTTAAAGCTTCTTCCCCACTAAAGATCATTTTCCCCAGGAAGCCACGGATATAAACTTCTTCGCGTTCTTCTTCGGTTTTGGCCCATTGTCTTAACCAATCCACCAAAGTGAGATCGTTTTTAAAAAACTGGGAATTATTTAACGGAAGATAGGATTGGGATGTGGTAATTCCCCAGGAATATTTTCCCGATACAGGATGTTCGTTTCCATTGATAATTTCATAAAAAGCGGTGGTAGCCCTGGAATCTCTGGAGTAAACAACTACTTTATCACCCTTTTTCAAATTGATATCTACATTCTTAAATAAGGTATCCCCTTCAATTGAGGCTTTCAAACCTTCAATATTTAGTATTTGATCCCCTGCCTCACGATCTCTTTCAAAAATAATCGCGGGATATCTTCGGCTGGAAGGTTTTATTTCCTCAATATTTAATTTTTCGATCATTTTTTTTCGGGAAGTAGCCTGCTTGGATTTTGCCATGTTAGCGCTAAAACGTCTAATAAATTCCTGAAGTTCATTCTTCTTTTCTTCCGCTTTTTTGTTTTGTTGTGATCGCTGCCTGGCCGCCAATTGCGAAGATTCATACCAGAAGGTATAATTCCCGCTAAAATGGTTTATTTTTCCAAAATCTATATCGGAGATGTGTGTACAAACAGAATCCAAAAAGTGACGGTCATGAGAAACAACTATTACCGTATTCTCATAATTCGCCAAAAAATTCTCTAACCAAATAATTGTATCGTAATCCAGATCATTTGTGGGCTCATCCATAATAAGCACATCCGGGTTTCCAAAAAGTGCCTGAGCCAAAAGAACCCTTACTTTTTGTTTTCCATCCAGATCTTTCATCATATTATAATGGTAATCTGCCTTGATCCCAAGATTTGAAAGCATGGTAGCCGCATCACTTTCGGCATTCCAGCCGTTCATCTCTTCAAATTCTACCTGCAATACTCCTACCCTTTCACCATCGGCATCACCAAAATCTTCCTTCGCATAAATCTCATCCATTTCCTTCTTGATCCTGTACATGGGTTTGTTACCCACCATAACCGTTTCAAGAACTGAATACTCATTATATAAATTGTGATTTTGCTCCAGAACAGACATACGCTTTCCGGGTTCAAGAAATACCCGGCCGCTTGTGGGTTCGCTTTTTCCTGTAAGGATATTTAAAAACGTCGATTTTCCGGCTCCATTGGCACCAATGATCCCATAACAATTCCCCTGGAGGAAGCTGGTATTAACATCGTCAAACAACACCCGCTTACCAAATTGCACCGAAAGATTTGAAACTGATAACATATAATTTTGATTTTTTTTCTTGTAAATTTTTGCAAAAGTAACTATTATTGTCCACTTGCTAAAAGATTAACGTTTTATTTAATCCTTTTAACGCGCGATTAACACTCCCTTGAGCAAGCAAAAATTATATTTGTTCTGAATTCAAATTCTTTTGGGTCTGAATTCACCAGGCCTTAATCCCCATATGAAGTTAAAGTTAATATTTATAATATTTTCCCTTTTTTCCTTATTATCCTGCAAACAGGATAATAAAAAGACTTCCAAAGATTTTTATATCGGGGGCCAAATTGCCAATCCAAGTTCCAAATATGTGATCATTTCCAAAAATGATGTCAATTTGGACACACTTTATCTCAATGACAAAAATCAATTTGGCGGGACCTTGAAAAATATTCAGGCCGGATTGTATGTTTTCAAACACCCTCCGGAAAATCAAAATATTTATATAGAACCGGGCGACAGCATATTAGTCTGGTTAAATACCCTGGCTTTTGACGAATCTATAAACTTTAGTGGAAAAGGTTCCGAAAAAAGTAATTTCCTCACTAATTTGTATTTACTGAATCAACAGGACAACAATTTTATACTGAATTACTATAAACTGGAACCCTCTGAATTTGCACAGAAAACAGATTCTATTCGAAATGAACGTCTGCAACGTCTTGTACACCTTGACAAAAAATATGATTTATCGGAAGATTTTAAAAACCTGGCCAACTCCAGTATTGATTATGAATTTTATGATTTGCGGGAACGATATACATTTTTGATCCGTAAATATTACAGGGAATTTGTGAAAAAGATCCCAAAAGATTTTCACCATTACCGAGAAGAAATTTCTTTTAACGATGAAAACCTTCAGGAATACTACGTTTATCTCAATTTAATAGATGATTACCTTCGTACGAAATCTTTGGAATTTTGCGATGAAAATAATATTGAGACGCGAAATTGTTATAATTTAAATAGCAATGAAAACATTAAGCGAAGGATAGTTTTAGCCGATTCCCTCATTCAAAATAAAAAAATAAAAAACATATTCCTTGATCGGCTGGCTGCGCAAGGCATAATTTACGCTCAAAACACCGAAAATATTCAATCCATTTTAGACTTATTGACCAAAATCAATTATTCCGGGGAACGGGTAGCAGATCTAAGACAATTGGCGATAATCCAAAAAGAATTACTTCCGGGATATAATATTGGCGGCCTAAAAATGTTGACTACCTCGAAGGATACTGTTCTATTAAAGAATATTTCAAGAAATCCAATTATCACCTATTATTGGTCAGTTAATTCACAGGGCCATCACAAATGGCAACATAAAATTATTAAAGACCTGAGGGAAAAATATCCTGAAATTGATTTTATAGGGATTAATATCGATAAAAATCAATTTGATCCCTGGGTAAATGTCATAAAAAACAATTCCTATGATCCTAAATTTGAATTTCAGCTTATAAATATAAGGGTTGGAAATAAATTGCTGAAAAATTATTTAAACAAATTAATTTTCATAGAACCTTCCGGAATTATCGCGCGCGGAGATGCCCAGTTAAATACTCCGGACATTGAAATAAAGATCCTCGAATTTATTAGTTATTAACCAGACGAAAGAATATATATAATAGATGAAAGACCATTAAGTTGACACATAAGTTTTTACAGAATTTTATGTGTCAATATATTGCAATCACCTTCATAATATATCAAAAAAATTTCCTTTAAAAGCATAAAAACCCCCGAACTTTAATAAGATCGGGGGTTTTATGTTATTCACAAAAAGTAATTCCTATAATTTAGTTTCCTTTTTTATAATCTGCAAGGAATTTCGCCAGGCCTAAATCTGTAAGGGGATGATTCAACAAGCCTTCAATAGTTGAAAGTGGTCCTGTCATTACATCGGCTCCAATTTTAGCGCATTCCAAAATGTGCATGCTATGTCTTACTGATGCCGCCAATATTTGAGTTTCATAACCGTAGTTATCGTAGATCAACCGGATATCTGCAATCAGGTTTAACCCGTCTGTAGAAATATCATCCAGTCTTCCAATAAAGGGAGAAACATAAGTAGCACCTGCTTTTGCTGCCAATAAAGCTTGTCCTGCAGAAAATACCAAGGTACAGTTTGTTCTGATCCCGTTATCGCTAAAGTATTTTATTGCTTTAATTCCTTCTTTGATCATAGGAACTTTTACAACAATTTGATTGTGCAATTTGGCAAGTTCTTTTCCTTCCTTTATAATTCCATCAAAATCTGTGGCAATTACTTCGGCACTTACATCGCCATCTACTATCTCACATATTTTTATGTAATGATTGATAATATTTTTCTTTCCGGTAATTCCTTCCTTTGCCATAAGCGAAGGATTGGTGGTAACCCCGTCCAAAATCCCTAAATCCTGGGCTTCTTTAATTTGATCAAGATTTGCAGTATCGATAAAAAATTTCATAATGGTTTATTTAGTGTACTTTTTTTAATGTTTACTGAGAAAATTCTTCAGTATAAAAATCTGGATTTTCTAAGCCGTGGCGCAAAATTACAATTTATAATGCTTCAGCAATATTTTCTCATAAATTTTATCCGGTAAAATACGCTTCAGGACAACAGAAAATTTTTGAAGTAAATCTCCTACCCTGTAATGTCCTCTGGGATTATCCTTTTGGATAATTTTATAGATTACCCTTGCCATCACCATAGGATCTTTTCCTTCATCCACGTGCTTATTCATTAGCTCCAAGGTATTTTTATAGGCTTTTTTATAAGGAGAATCTTCCAAAACCGGGGCGTGGTAACGACCAGCAGCTATATTGGTCGCAAAATCTCCCGGGGCCACATTGGTCATTTTAATATTAAATTCCTTTAATTCCATTCTAAAAGCCTCGGTGGTAATTTCTAAAGCTCCTTTTGTTGCCGAATAAATCCCCCGGTAAGGCAATCCCATATAACCGGCAATAGAAGTGATGTTAATTATCAACCCTCCGCCTTGTTTGCGCATAAATGGCAAAACTGCCTTGATCACATTTAATGGACCGAAATAGTTGGTATCAAAAGCTTTTTTAATTTCAGAATCGGGAGTTTCCTCCAGAGGTCCCGTAATTCCAATCCCGGCATTATTAATAAGAATATCGATTCGGCCTTCAGCTTTGATTATTTTGGTAATGGCAGCCTGAATGGTGTCATTGTTAGTGACATCCAGCGCTATGATCGGGAAGGTATTATTTGTATTTTTGGATGGATTTCTGCTGGTTCCATATACCTTGAAACCTTTATCTTTAAGTAATTCACCTATGGATTTTCCGATTCCTGAAGAACCGCCGGTAATAAGAACAACTTTTGGGAACGTATCTGTTTTCATGGCCACAAAGATGCGATAAAATTTAAATATCAGATACAAAAAAAAGGCAAGCGACCCACATCACACTGCTCAACCATTTACCCTTGCTGCGTTCCCGCCCTGGGGGAGTTCAACAGGAGCTAGTTGTGTGGGACTTGCCAGGTGCAAATATACAATATTTGATACTTTTTGCAAGAGTTTTTAAGTTGAAATAATTAATTTAGCCAAAAGCAAAAACAAATTTTTAAATGAAAAAAGTTAACCTCCTGTTACTGTTATTATTAAATATGACCCTTATTTCCTGCGGAAGTAATTCAAATAAAAAAATAAGTGATTTTTCTTTGAGTATCAGCAATTCTAAGGCAGAATATCAGCTGGGAGAGAGCATTGAAATTGCCTTAAAGAATCCTAAAAACAGAAAAATAGACTCTACCAGGTTCTATTTTGAAAGCCTTAGCCTGAAAACAGAGCCTGGAGCAACTGAGGTTGAACTTCCGCTTAAAGATCAAAAATTAGGGAACCAAACTATCCGGGCGATGGTTTATTCTGAAGGTGTTGCGGATACAATACAGATTAATGTGAAAATTTTCAATAATACCCCACCAGATATCTACACTTACAAGATCATCAACACCTATCCGCATGACAGCGAAGCTTACACGCAGGGACTGGAGTTTTACAATGACACTTTATATGAAAGCACCGGACAATACGGAAGCTCTTCATTGAGAAAAACAAATTTTGAAACCGGGGAAGTCCTTAAAAACGTAAAATTGGCCGACCGTTATTTTGGGGAAGGCCTATCTATTTTAAACGGTAAAATTTACCAACTTACCTGGAAAGAAGGAGAAGGCCTGGTCTATGATCTTAAAAGCTTTGAAAAAACAGGCACGTTTAAATTCAATCAAAGCAAAGAAGGCTGGGGACTTTGCAATAACGGAAATCAATTTTATAAAAGCGATGGCTCCGAAAAAATATGGGTGCTCAATGGCAAAACCATGGCGGAAGAATCCTTTATCCAACCTACTACCCACAAAAGCATTTCTACCCAACTTAACGAATTGGAATGGGTTGAAGGAAAAATTTATGCCAACACCTATCAGCGGGATGGGGTTGCGATAATAAATCCCGAAAATGGAGCTATTGTAGGATTAATTGATTTTCATGGACTGCGGGACAAAGTTATCCAACATCCCAAACTGGATGTTTTAAACGGGATTGCATACAACCCGAACACCAAAAAACTTTACGTAACCGGAAAAAACTGGGATAAGTTGTTTGAAGTTGAAATTGTTAAAAAATGAATTATACTCCTGAAATATACGAAATCGGGATCAAGGTCACCAAAGAGGACCTTGACGAGTTACAGCACGTAAACAATGTGCGATATGTGCAATGGATCCAGGATATTGCCAAGGCTCACTGGGAAAACCGTGCAGAGGAAGAATTTAAGGAACAGTATTTTTGGGTAGTTGTCCGTCATGAAATCGATTATAAACAACAGGCTTTTTTGGATGATGAATTGTTGATGCAAACTTTTATAGGCGAACATACTCATGTTACCTCTGTACGCCACGTAAATATCCTCAATAAAGCGACCGGCAAAATCCTGATCCAGGCAAAATCCACCTGGTGCCTGATGGATCAAAAAACCAAAAAACCCGTAAAAATCTCTGAAGAGATGCTACGGGTTTTTTACCAAACATACGAGGTCTCAAAAACCTCACAGGTCTTTGAGACCCGTGAGGTTTGATGGCTTACAAATTTTTTGCTATGCTGTTTACCGCAGCTATGGTGTCGTCCAGATCTTTATAGGAAAGTGCCTCGGTAATAAACCAGGTTTCAAATGCGCTTGGGGCAAGGTAAATTCCGTGGTCCAGCATTCCGTGAAAAAATTCCTTAAAGGTATTGGTGTTTCCAGTTGCCGCCGATTCAAAATCAATTACAGGCTGTTCTGTAAAATGAATAGACATCATAGATCCAATCCTGTTAATAGTATGCTTGACATTATTGGATTTTAAAGCATTTGCTATCCCTGCATGCAAATAGGCCGTTTTTTTATCGAGGCTCTCAAAAATTCGCCTGTTTTGATCCAGTTCATTCAACATGGCAAGTCCTGCGGCCATCGCCAGAGGATTCCCGCTCAGGGTTCCCGCCTGGTAAACCGGCCCTATTGGAGACAGATAATCCATGATTTCACTTCTTGCGGCAAAGGCTCCCACCGGCAATCCTCCACCTATCACTTTTCCGAAAGTAATAATATCGGCATTTACGCCCAATCGCTCCTGAACGCCACCCGGGGCCAACCTGAACCCGGTCATGACCTCATCAAAGATCAGCAGAATGTCATTTTGATCGCAAAGGCTTCGCAAGCCTTCCAAAAATCCGTCTTGCGGAGGAATACAGCCCATATTTCCGGCAACAGGTTCTAAAATAATACAGGAAATTTCATTCTTGTTGGCTTCAATTAATTGTCGCACACTCTCCAGATCGTTGTATTTGGCGAGTAAGGTATCTTTAGCAGTTCCCTGTGTAACTCCCGGACTGTTCGGACTTCCAAAAGTAATGGCCCCACTCCCGGCCTGGATTAAAAAGGAATCGCTATGCCCGTGGTAACATCCCGCAAATTTGATGATCTTTTCCTTATTGGTATATCCCCGCGCCAGTCTTACCGCGCTCATACAAGCCTCGGTTCCGGAATTCACAAACCGGATCTTATCGATATTCGGCACCATTTTTACCGCCAACTCGGCGATCTTGGTTTCAATCTCGGTAGGAGTTCCAAATGAAGTTCCTTTTTTGGCCTTTTCAATTACTGCATCCACCACCGGCTTATGTGCATGTCCCAAAATCATTGGACCCCAGGAGTTGATATAATCTATATATTTATTCCCATCGGAATCATATAAATATGCACCCTGGGCACTTTCAATAAAAATTGGATGTCCGCCAACTGCTTTAAAAGCCCTTACAGGGGAATTTACGCCTCCGGGAATCACTTTTTGCGCGTCTTCAAAAAGTTCACTACTTCTTTTATAATTCATAATTATTTAAAATTTATCTGGTGCAGATTGTACATTCAATTCCTGCCCAACAGCAATATTATTGCTGTTCAAATTATTGTTTTCCTTTAAAATTTCTACCGTGATATTAAACCGCTTTGATATGGAGTATAAGGTATCTCCCTTTTGAACAATATAACCAATGGAATTATTTTGCTTGACCACTGGCCAATTCCTGCTTTTTTTTCCCAACACCTCAGCATCAAACCTATCTAATTGATAACGTTCAATTAAATCGATCAATTTTGCCGGATACTTCCTGTCGGTTGCATAACCTGCTGCCCTCAATCCATTTGCCCATGCTTCATAATCATCCGGATCCAACTCAAACAAACCACTGTAACGTCTGCGTTCGGATAAAAATAAGGAGTGGTCGCGATAGGAATATTTGGAATCCTTGTATTTTCTGAAACATTCCTGGGAACGGTCATCGTCATGATAGACTTTATCTCCCTGCCATTCGTGACATTTTATACCGAAATGATTATTTGCCCTGCGCGTTAGTTCGCCTTGTCCGGCACCCGATTCCAATATTCCCTGGGCCAGGGTAATACTCGCGGGAATTTTGTAAAGTTCCATTTCCTCTTTGGCAATTTCAGCGTATCCGTCTATATATTCTTCAACAACATCTTTATAACTTTTTACGGGAAGCCTTTCTTTTTGGGCTTCAGCAGGGGAATTTACATTTCTGCCTGCACTTTGCTCTGTTTTTCTTTCCTTATCTCCGGAAACCACCTTTTTTTTACTTCCGCAGGAACTAACCAAAACAAGAGTCAAAATCAAAATAAAAAGCTGTTTGGATCTCATTCTAAACATCAATTAGGGGAAAATTTTTCTTTAATAATAGGCTGTTCATTCCGGAAATTCCCTGGATTCCTCCCGTATGAATGGCTAAAATACGGGAATTTCGAGGAAATACCGATTTTTCGATCATATCAAAAATTCCGAAAAGCATTTTACCTGTATAAACGGGATCTAAGGGGATCTGGAATTTTTTCTGAAAATCGTTGATAAAAAAAATTAATTCCGCCGAAACCTTTGCGTAGCCCCCAAAATGATATTCGGTTATTAATTCCCAGTTCTCCTTTGAGGTATATTTCGAAATTTCCGGAATTAAGAAATCGCCCTTTAAGGCTGAAAAACCGAATATTTTTTGAGTCTCCAAAGCCGAATTTATTATCCCCGAAACCGTACCGCCCGTGCCTGCGGAACAGCAAATAAAATCGAACTCTTTATCTGAATCGGATAATATTTCCTCACAACCCTTCACCGCCAACGCATTTGTTCCGCCTTCGGGCAGCAAATAAAAATCCCCGAATTTCCCTTTCAGCTTTTCTTCAAATTCTGGAAGATGCTTTTCCCGATAAACCGATCTTGAAACAAATTCGAACTGCATTCCGCAGGAAACCGCAAATTTTAAAGTTGGATTTTCGGAACAAGTTTTTTCGAGATCCTCGCCAAGCTCTTCTCCCCTTATCACCCCGATCGTTTTAAAACCGAGTATTTTTCCTGCAGCCGCAACGGCAGAAATATGATTTGAAAAAGCGCCACCAAAGGTAAGAAGGGTATTTTTATTCTGATTTTTTGCCTCTATCAGGTTGTATTTTAACTTCCTGAATTTATTCCCGGAAACTTCAGGATGCAACAGATCTTCCCGTTTGATATAAAGAGAAATACCAGAAGCTTCGAAATTCCTGACAAATTCGTTTGGAGAATTTTTTAAACCGAAATTTACAGCTTCGTTCATACTGCAAATATCAAAAAATCCCTTCGTTTATTGACAGGAACAGTCACACTTTTGATTTTTTATTTTCAACTAAATAATCGGTAAAGTTCCATAAATGCCTTTTTCTGAAATAATTGAGATCAGATTCATTTGCATAAGCTTCCCGCTCAAAAGATATATTTTTATAAGCCATACCCGCATTTTTGAGCTGAACTAAGCGCAGCAGAAATTCAAGGGAATACCACAAATAAAAAGGGAATATCAACATTTCAATTTGTTGGCTTAAATGTATGCATTCGTGGTTCATAAAAACCGGATCTTTTGCCAGCGCTTTATGCTTTAGGATCACAAATGGCCACAGGCTGATCCCTTTAAAACCTTTTGTCAGCAAATATTTGTTCACCACTACAATCATGAGAACAAGATAAGAAATTGTATTTTTGTACTATGAGCAGTTATAATAAAAAAATTCCCCTGGAGGAAGGTGATTATTATCTTACACCTGAAGGCTACAGATGCTTTACGGAACAATACCATTTAAAACGCGGCTCCTGTTGCCAAAGCGGCTGCAGGCATTGCCCTTATGGTTTTGACAAAAAAACGGGACTTTTGAAATAAATTTTAAATAGGAGAAATGAAGCACAACTATTTAAAGAGTTTGTAATTATTCCCGGGTATTCCTTCAATTTCCTTTGCATTTTTATCTAGCGGCATAAGATAATTTTCTCCAACTTTAAATTTTCGGGATCCGTCATTTGCTCCTTCCAGAGTTATATTATTGCCATTTTCATCCCAGGTGAATTTCCCTTCAGAAATAAATTCCTTACTTTCCTTTTCCGGAATACCCAGGTAACGCAGTTTTAACAGATAAGTTTGGTCTTTATTAAGACTTAAGGAAGTGTCTATTCCCTCACAATCGTCGCTGGGAAGAACGCCCGTGTATATTCCTTCCCAATCAAGGGAATTTCTGGAAGTATGACTATTATTTATAACCTGTGGCTCCTGCGGATTGATTTCTGACTCTTTATTATCAATATTTTCAACGGTGTTTGAAGGTTCTTCCTGATCTTTACAGGAAAGTATGCTTAAGGTCATAAAAATATAAAAAGCTGATTTTTTCATTTAATAATAATTTGATTTTCGAAGTAAATTAAAAAAAACAAGGCATAAATATATGAAAGTAAATTAATTTTATGCTACTTTGAAAATGATCTAAACAAAAAAAATTCATGAGTTTTAAAGAACGGATATTACAAGGAATTCCAGATGAACTTCCTATTATAAAATTATATGATACTTCCGTAAATCACGCGCCCCGGCGTAAGGATATTTTAAATGAGGCAGAAAAAAAACTGGCATTAAAGAATGCCCTCAGATATTTTGATCAAAAACATCACACTACTCTGCTTCCCGAATTCAGAAATGAACTGGAAACCTATGGTAGAATATATATGTACCGTTTTATGCCCGATTATGAGATCTATGCAAGGCCGGTAGAGGATTACCCGGGAAATTGTTTGCAGGCAAAATCCATTATGCTGATGATCCAAAACAATTTAAACCCGGAGGTGGCACAGCATCCGCAGGAATTGATCACGTATGGCGGCAACGGCGCTGTTTTTCAAAATTGGGCGCAATATTTACTGGTTTTGCAGTATTTGGCACAAATGGAAGAAGATCAAACGTTGGCAATTTATTCGGGCCACCCAATGGGATTGTTTCCTTCCAATAAAAATGCGCCCAGAGTGGTTGTTACAAACGGAATGATGATCCCCAATTATTCCAAACCGGATCATTGGGAAAAATACAACGCACTTGGGGTAACCCAGTACGGACAAATGACCGCGGGAAGCTATATGTACATTGGTCCGCAGGGAATTGTGCACGGCACCACCATCACGGTTTTAAATGCAGGCCGTAAAATTGCCAAAAACAACGAAGATCTCAGCGGAAAATTATTTGTCACCTCCGGACTTGGAGGAATGAGTGGCGCACAACCCAAAGCAGGAAATATCGCAGGATGTATAACCGTTTGCGCTGAAGTAAATCTGAAAGCGGTAAATACCCGTTATTCTCAGGGCTGGGTAGACATTATAGTTTCTAATCTGAATGAATTGACTCAATTTGTTCTGAAAGCAAAAGAAAATAAAGAAGTGGTTTCAATCGCCTATCACGGTAATATTGTTGAAGTATGGGAACATTTTGACAAAGAAAATATTTATATAGACCTGGGCACAGACCAAACTTCGCTTCACAACCCATGGGCCGGTGGCTATTATCCAGTTGGGATGAGTTATGAGGCTGCCAATGAAATGATGGTTGAGGATCCTGAACAATTTAAAGAAAAAGTTAGGGAAAGTCTGCGCAGGCAAACCGATGCGATAAATAAGCACACAGCAAAAGGAACTTATTTTTTCGATTACGGAAATGCTTTTTTACTGGAAGCTTCCCGCGCCGGGGCAAAAATTTATAAGAATGAAAAAGGGGATTTTGTAAGCGCTTCTTACTTTGAAAAGGGCGGAGATGAAGATATTCCTTTTGCTTATCAATCTTATGTGCAGGACATTATGGGGCCTTTGTGTTTCGATTATGGTTTTGGGCCTTTCCGATGGGTTTGTGCCTCTGGCAATGAAACTGATCTGGATAAAACCGATGCAATTGCAGCTTCAGTTTTGGAACAATTAAAGATTAATGCTCCCGAAGAGATTCAATCCCAATTGCGGGATAACATACATTGGATAAAAAACGCAAAAAAGAACAAACTGGTGGTAGGCTCAAAAGCGCGGATCCTGTATGCAGATGCGATGGGCAGGACTGAAATTGCCAAAGCCTTTAATGACGCCATTGCCGAAGGAAAAATTGGCCCGGTGATATTAGGCCGGGATCACCATGATGTTTCCGGTACCGATTCCCCATACCGGGAAACCTCGAATATTTATGATGGCTCGAAATTTACAGCCGATATGGCCATTCAGAATGTGATTGGGGACAGCTTTAGGGGAGCCACCTGGGTGAGCATTCACAACGGTGGTGGCGTAGGCTGGGGAGAGGTTATAAACGGGGGATTTGGAATGGTTCTTGATGGATCTAAGGAGTCTGAAAAAAGGTTAAAATCTATGTTGTTTTGGGATGTAAACAACGGTTTGGCCAGGCGTTCATGGGCGAGGAACGATGAAGCAATTTTTTCCATAAAACGTGCGATGGAACAGGAACCAAAACTTAAAATTACTTTGCCAAATATTGTAAAAGATTCACTATTTTTAGATTGAGATTCCAAGAACAATTAAAACCTGAATTATGAAATTCTTAAAAATTACAACCGTCCTGCTGCTTTTTGGCGTATTCATGACTTCATGCAACACTGTAAAAGTAGCTACAGATTATGACCAAAATGTCAATTTCAATCAATATAAAACCTTCGCATTTTTCAAACCGGGTATCGACAAAGCCGAAATTTCCGATCTGGATAAAAAAAGGATCCTACGCGCCATTGAAACTGAAATGACAGCCAAAGGTTTTACAAAATCTGAAGATCCAGATCTATTGGTGAGTATCTTCACCAAAACAAAAGAAAACATCAATATTTACCAGGATAATATGTATGGTTATTATGGATGGGGCTGGAACCCCTGGTATTGGGGAGCAGGGCCAAACACGGTAACTACCACAAGCGAAGGAACGCTTTATATCGATTTTATTGATGCCGGAAAGAAAGAATTGGTTTGGCAGGGAATGGGAACCGCAGCCCTTGCCCAGGAAGTCAATCGAAAACAAGAGCGAATTGACGAAATTGTAAAGAAAATCCTGGAAAAATATCCTCCGGGAACTAAGAAATAATCATAATTTAACGCCTCCTTCGGGAGGCGTTTTTAATTTTAGGTCAAAAAACATCATCTGCTTCACGGTCCTAAATTTTCTTTGGGGTTTTGTATATTTATGATCCGGTTTAAATTGTTTATTATGACAGAAAAAATAGAATCAAATGAAATTATAGACAGGCTTCCCATTCATTTGCGGCAATTCATAAAACCGCAAAATTATGAGGAATACACCGCGATCAACCAGGCAGTTTGGCGATATGTAATGCGCAAAAATGTGCAATATCTGAGCAAAGTAGCCCATAGTTCCTATCTGGACGGATTAAAACAAACCGGAATTTCCATAGACAGCATCCCGAATATGTATGGAATGAACCGGATTTTAAAGGAGATAGGCTGGTCTGCGGTAGCTGTAGACGGTTTTATTCCCCCCTCGGCATTTATGGAGTTTCAGGCTTATAACGTATTGGTGATTGCAAGTGATATCCGGCAACTGGAACATATTGAATACACTCCTGCTCCAGATATTATCCATGAAGGCGCAGGTCATGCTCCCATTATTGCAAATCCCGAATATGCTGAATACCTGAGACGTTTTGGAGAAATAGGATGTAAAGCGATTTCCAGCGAAAAAGACTATGAAATGTATGAGGCTATCCGGTATCTTTCAATTATAAAAGAAGCTGAAAATACTTCCAAAGAAGATATCAGAAAAGCTGAAGAAAAAGTGAATTACCTTCAAAATAATATGGACACACCCAGTGAAATGGCACAAATAAGAAACCTTCACTGGTGGACAGTTGAGTACGGACTTATTGGATCATTGGAAAACCCCAAAATTTATGGTGCCGGCTTGCTTTCTTCTATTGGCGAAAGTGCCTGGTGCATGACAGATAAGGTTAAAAAACTGTCTTATACCATAGAAGCTTCAAAACAGGAATTCGATATTACCAAACCACAACCACAGTTGTTTGTAACCCCCGATTTTGCACATTTAAGTCTTGTTTTGGAGGAATTCGCAAATACAATGGCATTGCGCACAGGAGGCCTGGAAGGTCTTAAAAAATTGATAAATTCCAAAAATCTTGGAACCATTGAACTGAGTACCGGAATTCAAATTTCAGGAGATTTCTATAAAGTGATAGAACATAACGGGAATCCCGTTTATTTTCAAACCTCCGGAAAAACGGCCCTGTCATCCAGGGAGAAAGAATTGGTTGGCCACAGTAAAAACAAGTATCCTAACGGATTTGGATCTCCTACAGGAAAATTAAAGGGGATTAATCTTGCTATCGAAGATATGAGCCCGCGGGACCTGCGCGCTTATGGTATTTATGAAAAAGAAAAAATAGTTTTTGAATTTGAAGGAGGCGTTGTTGTAAAAGGAGAAATAATTACCGGCACCAGGAACCTTCAGGGAAAAATTATCCTGATAAGTTTGAAAAATTGTACGGTAACTTATAATGATGAGGTCTTGTTTAAACCGGAATGGGGAAATTACGAACTGGCAGTAGGCAAAAAAGTGATTTCAGCATTTTCAGGACCCGCCGACCCCCTGTCTTTTGATTTGATTACGCACACACCTTCAAGCACTACCATAAAAAGCGAGAAAACACCCGAACGATTAGAATTGGAATCTTTATATCAATCTGTCCGAAACATCCGGGAAGGCAGGAACACCAAATTTTCTTTGCAGGCAGCATTCGACCTGCTTAAAAAATACTACCGGAAAGATTGGCTGCTGCCGGTGGAAATTCACGAATTGGCAATAGACCGCGATCCTAAATTTGCTTCAGAAATCAAAAATTATTTGGATCAACTTAAAAAACAGCGCCCGGAAGTTGCCCATTTAATAGATAACGGGGTAGAATTGGTAGAATCCAAACTGGTAACCGATTAATTTTTATCCGGTAATAACCACTGCGTTTATTAAATGGATAAAATCATTTCAAGCTGGTTTTTTAAAATCCGGAAGAAAAACAGGAAAAACCTACCTCAATAAATTTCAGAAAACTGATTCTCAATTACAATAATTATTTAAATGATTATACTTTCGAATCGGTGTAACTATACATAAATTCTCACTGCTATCCGAAAGTTAGAAAATAAAAGTGTCTGAGAATCCCTTATTTTTGTTTTGAGAAAAAAAATAATCAAATGGGACTCTTCAGACGTATCAAAAATAACAAAAAGCCAGTACTTCGCCAAATTATAGATCTAGT
>JAENXB010000031.1 GCA_016649785.1 Flavobacteriaceae bacterium | reverse complement strand
TATCATTGGGAACTGGGCTACAAACTGGTCTAAACTATTTGGGCAAACCGACTTGTATAACAAGAGCCGTATGAATCGAGAGGTTCACGTACGGTTCTGTGAGAGGTTTAGGGGTGAAACTCCCCTTTACCTACTCGACTGTCCACAGCATTTCTATCTACTGATTATGTCTAAAACATAAATCCAACCCCAAACTGAAATCCATTATTTTTAATATCTTCAAAATAAGATTCTCTGTCAAAGGCATTGGTAAAGCCGTTAATATATCTTACATCACCAAAGAAGCCTCCTCTAAACTTATATGATACTCCTATTGCACCACCAAATTCAAAACTGCTTCCGAAATCAGTTTCTTCTCCACCTATTTCTTCATTCACCAAAAAATTAAAAGATGGGCCTGCTTCTATTGATAAAGATTCTGTTAGGTAAACTTTAGCCAAAACTGGAACCTGAATGTAGTCCAGTTTATATTCCATTGTTTGGGGACTGCTTCCATTCATAATCACATCGGCCTCTGTACCCTGTGTACTATACAAAACTTCCGGTTGAATTGAGAATCTATTTGTTAGGGGAATTTCGGCTAAAAGGCCTAAATGAAATCCTGTCCTGGTGTTGTTATCAGAAAAACTATCGGAATTCATATTAGTAAAATTAACACCAGCCTTAGCACCAAAAAGAACAGACTCTTGTGCTTTAACTATTGTTCCAGTAAAAATGAAAAGGGAAAAAAGTAAAATTAGATTTTTCATTTTAGTTTGTTTATCATTGGTTAAATTTAAAATAATGCAAGTATCTTATATTTTGGGCAACTATTTACTTTTCACATATTCTAGTCCAGGTCCATCACAAGCATTCCAGGTATTTATCAATCTATGATCTGAGGAGAAAAATAAATATTCGATTGTTTTGTTTGAATAACAATTACCAATTATGTTATTTTCAATGTCATAGAATAGTTCAATGTCCTTAATTGCAGGTCCCATATTGCCAGATTCTTCCACATCTTTAAGTTCGTAGGTACCTGAAGCGAATGTTGTACTATCTCCACGCACTCTTGTTTTGACGAATGTCTCATCTTCATTTATGATATATGTTTCCTGCCATTCCATATCTGAACCGGTAGTTTCTGAACCTATAAAGCTACCTGTCATTTTAACAAGTTCCCACTTTCCCGTGTATTCCAATTTAGTAACCATGTCATCGGTTTCCTTGGTGCAAGAATAAATAGTAGCTAATAATGCGAGTAATAATAATGCTTTTTTCATTTGAATTTGTTTTTAAGAGTCAACGTTAAGGTGTTATTTTTGGTTAGGACAGCTAACGTGGACGGAATGTGAAATTTTTAGCTTTAGTTTTTATTTAAGTTCAATCAATTGTATTTCATTGCTCCGAAGTCTTTTAAAAGTTCCAACTACAAAATCTTGATTCTCTACTATTTCACCTAGTTGGTCACAAAGATTATTACAATCTATTTTAATTTGATTCAAAAGTTCATAGTCAGATGATGAATTTTTCGTAATGAAATTTTGTCCATTTATTTTTAAATCTATATCAAAAGGAGTTTCTATATCCACTTCTTGGGTTGATTTTTTTTCTTGTAGAGTGTATTTTAATGAACTACCATCGGCAGGAGGATTGTCAACTTGTTCCACTACAACTTTAATATCATAAATATATCCTGGTTGATAATCAAATCCTTCTATGGTGTTATAAAATTTAAACCAATTATCAGAACCAATATTATTACCTTCCTGTACCATTAGAGTTAAAAATAGACCTTCTCCTATACCTGTATTTTGATAATGGTTAATTCGCATATCAACAGTTTGAGGTTGAACATTATCATCTTTTGAACAGGAGAATAATATTCCAATGGATGTTAGAAGTAAGATTATTTTTTTCATAATAATTAAATTTAGTAATTATAATTTACTTGTTGTTATTATCCAATTGCTTAGCACTACTTATATGACCTAAGAATGTTAAAAAGGTTGCGTGAATAATTCAGATAAAAAAGAAATAAATTTATTCTCAAGGTATTATTAATTGTTTAATTGGGATTATTTACAGAACAAAGGACATAAAAAAAGCCCCTGCTAAATTAATAGTAGGGGCTTTTTTTATTATTTAGAAGATTGTCTATCCATTCATAGAGATCAAAAACTCTTCGTTGGTTTTGGTTTTCTTGAACCTGTCATTGATGAATTCCATGGCTTCCACTGGGTTCATATCTGCAAGGTATTTTCTCATTACCCACATACGGTGTAAGGTGTTCTCATCAAGCAGTAAATCATCGCGACGTGTGCTGGAAGATGTAAGATCAATTGCCGGGAAAATACGTCGGTTGGCAATTTTTCTATCCAACTGCAATTCCATATTTCCGGTTCCTTTGAATTCTTCAAAGATCACTTCATCCATTTTTGAACCTGTATCGGTTAATGCGGTTGCAATAATAGAAAGAGATCCTCCATTTTCAATATTCCTGGCAGCTCCAAAGAAACGTTTTGGTTTGTGCAATGCATTGGCATCCACACCACCGCTCAATACTTTTCCGCTGGCAGGTTGTACCGTGTTGTATGCCCTGGCCAATCGCGTGATGGAATCCAACAGGATTACCACATCGTGACCACATTCAACCATTCTTTTTGCTTTTTCCAGAACGATATTGGCCACTTTCACGTGTTCATGAGCTTCCCTGTCAAAGGTAGAAGCAACAACTTCGCCTTTTACATTTCTTTGCATATCAGTCACCTCTTCAGGACGTTCATCAATCAATAAAATGATCTGGTAAACTTCAGGATGATTAGCGGCAATTGCATTTGCAATGTCCTTAAGCAACATGGTTTTCCCTGTTTTAGGTTGTGAAACTATCATCCCACGTTGTCCTTTTCCAATAGGAGAGAACAAATCGATAATCCGGGTAGAAATACTGCTCTGCTTGTCGGCGAGGTTGAATTTTTCCTTTGGGAAAAGCGGGGTCAAATGTTCAAAAGAGATCCTGTCCCTTACCACCTGGGGATCCAATCCGTTGATTTTGTTGACTTTGATAAGCGGGAAATATTTTTCCCCTTCTTTTGGCGGGCGAATCTGGCCTAAAACCGTATCTCCGGTCTTTAAACCGAAAAGGCGAATTTGAGATTGTGATACGTAGATATCATCCGGAGAAGAAAGGTAATTATAATCTGAAGATCTCAGGAAACCATAGTTGTCCTGCATGATATCCAGCACGCCTTCACTTTCTATAATGGCATCAAATTCGTAATCCGGTTCGCGGTACCTGTTGCGGCTATCGCGGTTGCCATTATCCTTATTGCCATTGCTACTATCCTTATTGTAGTTATCCGGTTTATTGCTGCGGGGTTCCTTGCGGCTCTCACGTGGATTTCTCGGAGTTTCTTTAGAAGAATTTCCTGTGGAATCTTCTTTTTTTGAAGGATGCGGTCTGGGAGCAGGCCTTCTTTGGGCAGTTGCCGGTCTTTCTCTCTCCACTTTTTTAGCTGGATTTCTCGCAGGTTGATCTTTTTCTGCGGCAACTTCCAGAGAAGCAGGAGTATTATTTGTACTGTCAGATTTGACCTGATCCTGATCCTGAGTGGAGTTCACAGTGGGATTCTGATCTTGGGCTGATTTCACGGCAGGTTTCCGGTCCTCCACAAATCGAACAGACCTTTTTCTTTCAGGATTTTCCGTGGTAGCCGGTTTTGCAGGAGCAACCTTATCCAAAACCTCTTTTACTTTATTAGGGTTTGCGGCTTGATGATCCAATATTTGATATACCAGATCAATTTTTTTAACCGTACGGTATTTGGGGACATTTAATGATTTAGCAATGTCTTGAAGCTCAGGTAGCTTCTTAGCTTTTAATTCTGAAATTTCAAACATGAATTATAATTATGAATAAATTTGTCTTTGTTTATTGTAAACTTCTCGAGGAAGAATCGAAAATTATATGAAGTCTTTAAGTAGCCTATTTTGAATTGGTTACATAATCTTAATGCAATAATACAACTTTATTTTAAATCTTAGGAAAGAAACACTTATTTTTGCGACCTTAGATTACATTATTCTTATGTTACAACGCATTCAAACAATTTATTTATTTATCGCTGCTTTATTGAGCGGTGTGCTCATTTTTTTTGTTTCTTTGTGGAGCAATGAAGCGGGTGAACCTGTAATTGTTCAGGACGTATTAGTAGTTTTGGCAATGTTCCTTGGATCGGCTGTTTTGTCGTTAGTGAGTATATTTTTATTTAAAAACAGACAGCTTCAATTTGTTTTGGGGCGACTCAATATTTTATTAAACTTTTTTTTGCTGGGAGTTTTTGTTTATTGGTCTCTAATTGTACCTGGAGGGATGAAAATCTCTGAGAAAGGTATTGGGATGTTCATTCCTGTTCTTTCTATCGTTTTTTTAGTGCTGGCCAATAAGGCCATAAAAAAGGATGAAGATCTCGTAAAATCTGCAGACCGGTTTCGATAAACCTATTATCTTAGTGTTATTAGTGCGAAGAAAAACCCGAAACTTTTGTTTCGGGTTTTTTGTTTTTAAACTTTTATAATCTGTAATTTATCCGGAATAACTCCCCTCCTTTGGAGGGGTTGGGGGAGGCCTCCTATTCCAGTTCGATCACTTCCAGATCAAAAATATTTTTTGCTTCTATCTTAAACCTCAGCATGGTCCTTTTTTTATGAAAGCCATATTTCCCGGCCGCTCCCGGGTTCATATGCAGTAGGTTCAATTTTTTGTCGTTTATAACTTTCAGGATATGGGAGTGTCCCGAAATAAACAGTTTTGGTGGATTTTTTTTGATTTCTTCCCTGATGTCCGGGGAATATCTGTTGGGATATCCGCCAATATGGGTCATCCACACATCAACTTCTTCACATAAAAACCGCTGGTGCAAGGGGAATTCCTTTCGGATCTCATTGTCATCTATATTGCCGTAAACGGCTCTAAGGGGTTTTAGTTTTTTTATTTGTTCAGTAATTGAAATTCGCCCTATATCTCCTGCATGCCACACTTCGTCGGCTTCATTTACGTAATGCAGAATGCGGTCATCAATATGGTTATGGGTGTCGCTCAGCAACAATATTTTTTTCATTTAAATTCATCTGTTTTTGAAGTTGAAAATACGAAGTTAGAAGTACGAAGTTAGAAGTTTTTGATAGTTCTTTTTTGAAAGCTTATCTCCCGATTACTTAACTGCAAATGTCGCAAAAAATCGATTTATCCTCCGTCTCCGGTCTCCCGACTTCTAACTTTTTTTGGTCTTGGCACTTTAGTCTTGGTTCTTGTTTCTTTTTTCTTCTCAACCCTTTCTTGTCTCTTCTCTTTTTCACTTATATTTGCAGGAAATCACGTAAAAGTATCATTTTAGATTGAGATATTTTATAGAACTGGCTTATAATGGGAAAGCGTACCACGGTTGGCAAAACCAGCCCGGGGCTGTTTCTGTTCAGGAAACTTTGGAAAAAGCGCTTTTCACCCTGTTGCAGGTTAAAACTCCGGTTATAGGCGCGGGAAGGACAGATGCAGGAGTTCATGCATCGCAATTTTTTGCTCATTTTGACACCGAAGAAATTGCGGAAATTGATGTCTTGATATATAAATTGAATTGTGTTTTGCCATCAGATGTGGTTGTGTTTGATCTTTTTAAAGTGAAGGATGATTCTCATGCCAGGTTTGATGCGGTGAGCAGAAGTTATGAATACCACGTTGTTCAGCAAAAAAATCCGTTTGATTTTGATACGGCCCATTTTGTCAGGAATGAACTGGATCTCGAAAAAATGAACCTGGCGGCATCTTTTTTGATCGGTTATACCGATTTCAAGTGCTTTTCAAAATCCAAAACAGATGTGCATACCTATAATTGCAGCATAGTTTCGGCATTTTGGAAAAAAAGGGAAAACAAATTGGTGTTCCATATTACCGCAAACCGGTTTTTGCGCAATATGGTTCGTGCCATTGTGGGGACTTTGCTGGAAATTGGCCTGGGCAAGATCCCCGAAGAGCGGTTACATGAGATCATCAAAAGCCGTGACAGGAAAAATGCGGGGACTTCGGTTCCGGCAAAAGGGCTTTTTTTAACAAAAATTGAATATCCAACATCTATTGTAAATAAATAAATGGCAAAAGGAACAGGAAATGCTTTTGATTTCAGCCTTTTTAAAAGGTTGTTAAAATATACAGACCCGTATAAATGGACATTTTATTTTGTGACCGTTTCGGCTATACTATTGTCCTTTTTTGCCATTTTAAGGCCCTATTTGTTACGGATCACCATAGATGATTCCATAATTCCAAAGGACAACGAAAACCTGGTGTTTTACATCACGATGATGTTGGTGGTTTTATTTCTTGAAGTGATCTTTCAATTTTGTTTCATCTATTTTGCGAACTGGCTTGGGCAGGAGGTTATCAGGGATTTGCGCGTGAATTTGTTCGAACACATGCTTCAGTTTAAAATGAAGTATTTCGACAAATCGGCTGTAGGGAGATTGGTAACCCGTGCGGTAAGTGATATTGAAACCATTGCGAGTATTTTTAGCGAAGGCCTTTTTATGATCGCCAGCGATTTGCTTAAAATGTTGGTGGTGTTGGGCTTTATGTTCTACCAGAGCTGGCAACTTACCTTGCTGGTATTAATGGTTATGCCTTTTATCCTTTATGCTACCAGGGTTTTTCAAAAAAAGATGAAAATCGCTTTCGAGGATGTCAGAAATCAGGTTGCAAACCTCAATACCTTTGTTCAGGAGCGAATTACGGGAATGAAGATCGTCCAGCTTTTTACCCGGGAAGAGGTGGAATTTCAGAATTTTAAAGAGATCAATAACAAGCATCGCAAGGCCTGGGTTAAAACCGTTTGGTACAACTCTATTTTCTTTCCAATTGCTGAGATGTCCACTTCCATCACCATTGGTTTAATTGTTTGGTACGGGGGATTAAGAGTGGTAGACAATGATGCGCTTAGTCTTGGAATCATTATAATGTTTATTGAACTCTCTCAAATGTTGTTCAGGCCGTTGCGCCAAATCGCCGATAAATTCAATACTCTTCAAATGGGGATGGTTGCAGCCAACAGGGTTTTTGGAATTTTAGATACCGAAGCACGGATAAAAGACGATGGCAAGATCGTGATCAGTCATTTAAAAGGGGAAATAGAATTCCAGGATGTGCATTTTGGTTATGATGAAGATGAAGAGGTGCTGAAAGGAGTTTCATTTAAGGCCAACATAGGAGAAACCATTGCCATTGTTGGGGCTACCGGCGCCGGAAAGACAACCGTAATAAATTTGCTCAACCGTTTTTATGAAATAAACAGCGGTAAGATCCTGGTGGATGGCATTGATATTAAGGATATCACCATTAAATCCTTGCGTGCTGAAATCGCTGTGGTATTGCAAAATGTGTTTTTATTTGCCGATACAATTTTAAACAATATCACTCTTTATAATCCCAATGTAACCGAAGCCGATGTCGTGAAAGCAGCTAAAGAAATTGGGGTTCACAAATTTATCGTTTCCCTGCCCGGGAACTATCATTTCAATGTGAAGGAACGAGGGGTGATGTTGTCTTCCGGCCAGCGCCAGCTCATCTCATTTTTGAGAGCCTATGTCAGCAATCCGAGTATTTTGGTATTGGATGAAGCAACTTCTTCCATAGATTCTTACAGCGAACAACTTATTCAGGACGCCACCGACAAAATTACCCGGGGCCGAACATCAATTGTCATAGCTCACCGTCTGGCTACAATTAAAAAAGCCGATAAGATAATAGTGATGGACGCGGGAAAAATTGTGGAAACAGGTACGCACAAGGAATTGTTGAAAATGAAGGATGGCTATTACAAAAACCTGTATGAGGTGCAGTTTATGGCGGAGGAATCTATCTAAGTTAAATCCTCCTTTAATTTTTTAGTCAGATCATTGGTATCTTCAAACATCACAAATTTACCATCTTTCAAATAAGAAATTTGCCCGGTTTCTTCGCTCACGACCAGGGCCAGGGCATCTGTTTTTTCGGTGATCCCAACTGCTGCGCGGTGCCTCAGTCCAAATCTAAGCGGAATTGACCTGTCATTGGAAACCGGAAGTATCACGCGGGTGGCCGTGATCTTGTTGCCTTCTATCACTATCGCGCCATCGTGTAAAGGTGAATTTTTGAAGAAAATTGATTCAATTATGGGTTGATTTAATTCGATATTCATTTCGTCCCCGGAATTCTTAACAAAGTCCAGTTTTGTGCTTTTTTCAATGATGATGAGGGCCCCGGTATAAGTGCGGCCCATGCTTTCACAGGCTTTTACCAATGCGAGGAGGTTGGTTTGTAACTCGCTGTCATCTTTTAGAAACCGAAGTTGTCTGAAAATTTTTCCGCGCTGGGTAAAATTGG
The DNA here is from genome assembly GCA_016649785.1 of Flavobacteriaceae bacterium. GTDB lineage: Bacteria > Bacteroidota > Bacteroidia > Flavobacteriales > Flavobacteriaceae > Gillisia. The sequence continues at coordinate 9,980 of JAENXB010000031.1, read as the reverse complement.
AGGAACCTATCATCAACAAAAACTTCCTTATTTCCTGCTGAAAAACCACTATTAAAGCAAACATTCCCACGCCGATAAATTCGCCTAAAACATTGCTCAGCAATTCCATTTGAAGCAACTGGGTGAGCTTCCATATTAGGTAAACTATCACGATTCCAATAAAAATATTGACCGCTACCGTTCCTTTTACGAGTTTATACAAATAAAACAGCAGTATTGCCACAAAAACAATATCTACAATGTCAAGAATCCGAAGGTTTAAAAAATCCAAATTTTAAGGCTTTGTGTAAAAATAGAAAAATTAAGTTTAGTTTTTTAGTTGGGAGGTTAATTTCACAACTTCCATGGCTTCTTTTACATCATGCACCCGTAAAATGTGTGCACCCTTTGTAATTGCAATGGTATTTAAAACCGTAGTGCCATTTAGCGCTTCTTCCGGGCCGAAACCAAGGGTTTTATAAATGGTCAATTTTCTTGAAAGTCCCGCCAGTACAGGTAATTCCAGGGTTTTAAATAATTCCAGGTTTGAGAGGAGTTCAAAATTTTGTGAGACGTTTTTTGCGAATCCAAACCCGGGATCTATAATAATATCATTTATTCCCAGTAGGCGCGCAGCTTTAATTTTTTCGGAAAAATAATAAAGCACCTCCTGTGTCAAATCTTCATATTTGTTCAAATCCTTCATATTCCGGGGAGTTCCCCGCATATGCATCATAATATAAGGCACCTGGTATTTTGCAATTACATTCATCATATCTTCATCTAAATTCCCCGCGGAAATATCGTTGATGATGGCAGCTCCGGCTTCAATGCTTTGCGAGGCGACTTCGGCCCTGAAAGTGTCTATGGAGATCCGGCTTTCAGGAAAATGTTTTAAAATGAGTTCTACCGCCGGGATCACACGTTTTAATTCTTCATCTGTACTTATGTCTATTGCCCCCGGCCTTGTGCTGTATCCCCCAATATCGAGAAAAGCAGCGCCTTCCTTCAGCATAATTTCGGCTTTATTCAACAAAGAATCATAGGAAATATTTCTGCTTCCTTCATAAAAGGAATCGGGAGTGATATTTAAGATTCCCATAACTTTCGGGCGGCTTAGATCTATGAGGTTTCCTTTGCAATTAATGGTCATTTGGTATATTTTGAGGTTGGAAAAGTTAGATGTTCAAAAAAAATAATAGCGTTGTAAAGGTCGTTAATTTGGCAAACAGTCCTCGTAATTTGTAGAACAAGATCTGTTTTCTGAATCTCAATTTTCCCGAACATTATTTTTTGATTGGCGATAACTTTGAATTTCTTAATTATTTGACCGAAATTTACGAAAATTAGAATGTTTTTATGAGGGATACTTCAAAACAATACGATGCGGTGATTGAAAAGTGCCGTGAGTTGTTTGCAAATAAAATGAAAGATTACGGCAGCGCCTGGCGAATTTTGAGGCTTCCGTCCTTAACCGATCAAATTTTTATCAAGGCCCAACGCATTCGCGGCCTTCAGCAAAATGCTGTAAGAAAAGTTGAGGAAGATGAAAGATCTGAATTTATCGGGATCATAAATTATTCGGTGATGGCTTTAATTCAGCTCGAACTTGGCATTGCCAACACGCCGGATTTACCACTTGAAGAAGCTTTGAATTTATACGATCAAAAAATTGCCCGGACCAAAGATTTGATGGAAAACAAAAACCACGATTATGGCGAGGCCTGGCGGGATATGCGGGTGAATTCCCTAACCGATTTGATCCTTCAGAAATTGCTTCGGGTAAAACAAATTGAAGATAACAAAGGAAAAACCCTGGTGAGCGAAGGCATTGATGCCAATTACCAGGATATTATCAATTATGCCATTTTTGCCTTGATCTTAATGGAAGAAACCACCGCATAAAACCTATTTAAAATGAGAATATTAGTTGGAATAGCCAGAATTTTTGTGGGGATATTATTTATTATCTCCGGATTTGTAAAACTGAACGACCCCATTGGTTTTTCATTTAAACTTCAGGAATATTTTGGTGCAGAGGTGCTTAACCTGGAATTTTTGATTCCCTTCGCGTTGGTTATTGCCATTTTTCTGGTCATTTTTGAATTGGTGCTGGGGATAATGCTTATAATAGGTTATTTGCCCAAATTTACCTTGTGGAGTCTGCTGATAATGATCCTGTTTTTTACCTTTCTCACCTTTTATTCGGCCTATTTCAACAAGGTTTTAGATTGCGGTTGTTTTGGGGACGCAATTCCGCTAACTCCCTGGAAATCCTTTTACAAAGATATTGTGCTGCTGATTTTGATCCTGTTGCTTTTCTTTAACAGCAAGTATCTCACCCCGATTTTTCCTCCGGATTCCCACAAATGGATCGTGTTTTTGTCGTTTATGCTAAGTTTTATTTTTTGCTATTATGTGCTTATGCATTTGCCGCTAATAGATTTCAGGGCCTATAAAGTTGGGAATAATCTCCTGGAGCAAATGAAATTACCCAAAGATGCTCAAAAAGCTGTCTATGAATATGAATGGAAATTCAATAAGGAAGGGAAAGAGATCCTGATTAAAAATTCCGGGGAATTCCCACAAATGGATGGGGAGTATATTGGAGTTGAGACAAAATTGGTAACGGAAGGGGATAAGCCTAAAATAAAGGATTTTTTCATTGAAAAGGACGGTGTCAATGTAACCGAAGAAATTTTAAATAAAGAAAAACTCCTGATTATCATTGCCTATAATCTCAGTAAAACCGAGACCCAGGGATTTATCGAAATTAAAAAATTGAGTGATCAGGCTTTGGAAAAAGGCTATACCGTTATTGGACTTACTTCCTCCGGGGACGAACAAAAGCGGCAGATCACGGAAAAATTTGACCTCAAATTTGATTTCTATCAAAGTGATGAGACCGCCCTTAAAACCATAGTGCGTTCCAATCCCGGAATTTTAACGCTAAACAGGGGAACGGTTACACAAAAAAAGCATTGGTTTGACGCTTCAGGTATTCAGCTTTAAAAATAAAAGTCCAGCTTTTATTTGAGCTTTTGTCAATCCTTGCCCTAATGTTTTACGGTAATCTTTATATTTGTAAAACTATTCTCCCGCCCTGGTTTTGCAAAGGAGGTTTTAAATAAGAAAATTTTAAATTTTCATCAAAAACAGGAAGAGGAAACTCTAAACATTCAATTTCATAAGATAAAATTCATAAAATCATGAGAAAAAATATTGTAGCAGGAAACTGGAAAATGAATAACGATTTGGCTGAAACCATGGAACTTTTGGGACATTTAAAATCTCAATTAGTTAAGGAGCCGGATGCTGAGGTTTATGTAGCTCCATCTTTTACGAATTTGTACAATACATTTCAGTGTTTAAAAGAAACGCCTGTAAAGGTGGCGGCTCAAAATATGCATTATGCCAAAAATGGTGCTTACACCGGAGAAGTTTCGGCATCTATGCTGAAGAGTATTGGGGTGGAGACCGTGATTTTAGGTCATAGTGAGCGTCGTGCGCTGTTTAATGAAACCGATGAAATGCTCGCCAAAAAAGTGACTACAGCCATTGAAAATGAGATGACCGTGATTTTTTGTTTTGGAGAAGTATTGAAAGACCGCAAAGCCGAAAAACATTTTGAGGTTGTTAAAGAGCAATTGGAAAACGGCATCTTCCACGTTTCAAAAGCGGCATGGAAAAACATCATCCTGGCTTATGAGCCAGTTTGGGCCATAGGAACAGGGGAAACAGCATCTCCGGAACAAGCGCAGGAAGTTCATGCCTATGTTCGAAAAATTGTCGGAGAAAAATATGACGAGCAAACTGCCCAGGATGTTTCAATTTTATACGGCGGCAGTGTAAAACCAGATAATGCAAAAGAAATTTTCGCGAAAAAAGATGTGGATGGCGGACTTATTGGTGGTGCTGCCCTGAAGGCAATCGATTTTCTGGCCATTGTAAATTCATTCTAAAAATGCCAAAGACTTATATCGAATTTCAGTTCACTGTCAATCCGCTGCAACCGGCCTCGGAAATATTGATCGCTGAATTAAGCTATGCCGGATTTGAGAGTTTTGTCGAAAATGAAGAAGGCGTTACCGCCTACGTTGTTTCCGAAGAATTTGACGAGGAGGCTTTTGCGGGATTGCATATCCTGCAGTCCGATGAATTTGAGATCACCTACACTTCCCAGGAAATCGAAAAGGTCAACTGGAATATTGAGTGGGAGAAAAATTTCAATCCTATCATTATCGATGATCAGTGCTCTGTAAGAGCGCCATTTCACGAAAAACCTGAGACTGAATTTGACATTATTATAGAACCTAAAATGTCTTTTGGTACCGGACATCACGCGACAACACATATGATGTTGCAATTCATCTTAAAAAATGATTGGGAAGGCAAGACAGTGCTGGATATGGGATGCGGGACAGGAGTTTTAGCGATCCTGGCCGAGATGAAAGGCGCAAAAAAGGTGGATGCCATAGATATTGACAATTGGTGCTACCTGAATTCCCTGGAAAATGTAGTGCGAAATAATTGCGAGCTTATTTCCGTTTATGAAGGAGCTGCAGAATTGCTGGAAGGTAAGCACTATGACATGATAATTGCCAATATCAACAGGAACATACTTTTAGAAGATATTTCCAAATACAGCGAATGTTTAAATCCCGGCGGAAAATTGTTTTTAAGCGGATTTTATATCGAGGATATTCCGGCAATTGAAGAAGAATGCAACCTTAACGGGTTAAAAATTGAAGATGAACTGGAGCAGGAAAACTGGACAGCCTTAAGCTTTATAAAAAGCTGATTTTTTTATAAATTTGTATTTTAGTAACGGAATTTCAATATAAAACGAGGGAAGATGAGCACGAAAGAAAAAGTATTGGAAAAGGTAAAAACCGATACCAAAAAACAGAAAAATCACGAAATAGTTTTATATAACGATGATTATAATACGTTTGATCACGTTATAGAAACCCTGATCGCTGCCTGTGACCACACTGCAGAGCAAGCCGAACAATGTGCCGTTTTAGTCCATTATAAAGGACAATGTACCGTAAAAACAGGTACTTTCTCAGATTTGAAGCCAAGATGTTCCAAATTACTGGATGCGGGATTAAGTGCTGAAATTCTGGGTTAGAAAGACTTATACCGGGTTGAATTTAGTTTCAAAAAATAATGCACAAAGGTCTTAGAAGTTTTTAAAATAAAACTTATATTTGCACCCGCCTAATTAACCGATGCAAATCCATTTATTAGGCGGAAATGCATATAAAAAAGGCCTCGTGGCGCAATTGAATAGCGCATCTGATTACGGCTCAGAAGGTTCCAGGTTTGAATCCCGGCGAGGTCACTAAAGCTGTTATAAAATAAGATCAAAACCCTGTAAAATCGTTGATTTACAGGGTTTTATAGATTTAAAGCAAACATTTTATTTCAACTGATTTGATTTAAAATGTGTTAAATTCGGTCAACACTTTTTTTACGCGTCAACACTGTTGACGAATTAGCCGAAACCCGCAGTATAGTTGATTTGACTTTCGTACAGAGAATGTTTAATCTTTAAGACAACAACTATGCGACTGGGGGATTATCACCATATATTCCTGAGATTGCGGGCACGTTCAGAACCTGTGAAATTTATAGAAAGGCTGAGAAATGGTCTTTTTGAACGTATGCAGGAAATGGATGAGTAAAAGACCAAGGTAAAGCCAAGTTGGTTGTTTGGAAATAATCGCTTTGGAAGCACAAAAAAGCCAATTATAATGATGCAAATTATCAAAATTCTCCCTTAAAAAGGCATATCTGACCTAAAATAAATTTTCACCAAGTTGGTTCCCCCTTGGCTGTTTCTTTTAAAATTTCCCTCCAATTTTGTATTACGAAAGTCAAATTAACCAAGTCCCGCCGCTTAAAAATCCATAACCTGCGGCGGGATTATTAAAAACACGATCAAAAGATTATTAAATTATATGACACCAACCACTATGTTTTCAATTTACACCGGGATTTGCATGTCAATCTTAAAGCCGTATCCTTTTTCAGATTCAAAAGTGATCTTTCCGTTTAGGGAGGAGATCCGGTTTTCCACGTTTTGAAGTCCGCTCCCCTTTTTCGATGGATTCCAGAGCGTTCCGCAACCGTTATCAGAATAGCGGATATTCAGGGTCTTATTCTTCACAACAAAGCTTATAGCCACGAGTTTGGCGCCGCTGTGCTTTTTCATATTGATCATTAATTCCTGCAGGACCCTGTAGATCACGATCTTCTTTTCCTCTTTGAGTTTGGCCCAGTTTACACTGTTTTCCCCGCTTACTATCAATTTTGAATCATCGGGAGTGTTATTGGAAAGGATGGCCTTGAGATAATCCACATAATCTTCTCCGGTATCGATTTCCCTGTTCTCGCGTGAGATATCACGGGTGCGCAGGTAGATCTTTTCAAGTTTGTCTATCACCGGGATGGGGGCCACAGGTTCCAGACTGCTCATAATATTAAAAATATCGTTGGCAAGTTCATCGTGGATCACCTTTGAGATCCTGCTTTCGGTTTTATGGACTTCCCGGATCTCATGCTTTTTCTGGCGCTGTCTGAAGTAATAGATAAGGAAAAATAACCCCAGGATAACCAGGGTTCCTGCCAAAACCCCAATCCAACTTCTGGTACGCAACTGCCGGGTTTCCATTGCCTGCATGGTATTTTGAGCCTCCAGACCCACAATTTCCTGCTGTTTGCGCTCTTTATCAAATCGTATTTTCGCAAAGGTGTTTTTAGCTTTTAAAGCTGCTTCCTGCACACTATCAATTAATTGCATATATCTTCCCGAATAAATTCTTGTTTGAGGCAATGGCGAAGTAGGGATAAGTCTTTTTAAAGCGATGAACTCGGCATCGGTATTTTGGAGCTCCTGTGCCAGAGCCAACAGCTCTTCAGAATATTGTGTGGATAGTCCCACATCTGTATTTTCATAAAACTGGGATAGATGGTCAAAACTTCCCAAAAGACCTTCCCTATCGGGGATTTCATTCCTCATTTGCAATGCGACGAGAAAATCTTTTTCTGCGGGGAATGATGGATCCTGCAGCCATTTGGCATAGGTTAAATTATCGAGAAACCTGGCTTTTTTATCGTCTGAATCCGTTTTTCCAACGATATCCTTCCATATCAAAATTGCATCAGGATAATTTTTTTTGTCTTTGAATACCAATGCCAGATTGTTTAAAATACTTAGGCTGTCTGCCGTGGAGGAAGAAAATCTCAATGCGTTTTTATATTCCGAAGCAGCATCCTCATATAATTTCTGCTTGTGATATACTAATGCAATTTCGTTGTAAGCACTGCTGAGATAAACCGAATCAATTTTCTTGTCTAAAAGTTTCAGGGCCTCGGTTGCCGTTTCCTGGCTCCCCGTAAAATCCCCCAACCTGTTTTGGGCAATAGCCATTTCCAAAGTACGCCTGCCTGCCTGTGAACTATCTTTTATGGCCAAAAAAAGCCTACTCGCTTCAAAGTTGTAGCTGTAAACTTCCTCCTGATTTTTTAAGTACTCATTGATTCTGGATTTCCTGTAAAATCCTTTAGCCAGGCTGGCGGTGTCTTTTTGAAATTGAGCTATATTTATCAAACTATCCGCAAAATAGAGCGAACTGTCGTATTCTTTTAGCTTGTTATGATTTTTCACCTTATAATCCAGTAAGAGCGGCAAAAGAGTGTCCCTCCTGTTTTTTACCACAAGCAGTCCCTTGTTGATCTGTTCAATTTTTTCCCTGGCACCTTCAACTTCCCGGGCTTTTTCTAAAAACGAGAAAGCACTTCCGCCGATGACTTCCTCCTCCTGTGAACTCACAGGTTCATCATTTTTACAGGCATAAAAAAGAAGAAGTAAGATAAAGAGAGTCCAGGGGGTAGATTTTTTGCTTTGCATACAACGAAAATAAGCAAAATAATAAACCGCTGATTTAAGAGGCTTAAAAATAATCATTTTAATTTCCTTCTTCTTAATATTATTCTTCTTCCGGTACAATATGATCTTCTTCTGTTGCAAATTGATCGTTTGGAGAGGAATTGGTTACCTCTGCAAGATTTTCCTCTGTGCAGGAAACAAGTGAAAAGTTCGCTAAAAGAACTAATAATATCAGGCTTATCTTTTTCATGATTTTTACTTTTAAAATTTGACATAGGATTGCCTTCTGGAGTAAATCCGAATTTTTTATGGCTCATCTGTGTGCCCACGATGGACTAAATTTTGGGAAGCAATAATTCAGTACGGCGGGATACAGCTACTTCCCGGATGCTATAAGGTGGCCGCACGAATTAAGGTTTGATTGAAGATCAGCTGAGATTTAAGCTCAGGTAATTTTCAATCACATTTCAAAGTAAGTAAGGAAGCATTGGACAGTGGTGGACATTTTATAGACAAGATTGTCCATTGCGACGGTCCATAAAATTTTAATACATTTAGTGCAACGATTTAATATTGAAATGACCGGAGATTTATTAACACAAGCATTTGAAAAAGCGGGGACAGAATCGGGAAAAGATTCTGTGAACGGAAAGGCAGAATACCTGAGTGAGTATCTCCTGGCGGAATTTAAATTCTCAGTTTCCACCAAATCCCTGACCCGATATTTTAAAAAAGAATCCACACCCAACCAACAGGTAAAAAATTACCTGGCCCAATTTCTGGGTTTTGAGAATTATGAAGATTTTGTGCTTAAAAATTCTCCAGGATCTGCGGCTAAGACAGAACCGGTTCCTTTAAAAAAGAAAGAAACTAACTTCAAAAGGATCGCGTTATTTTCACTGCTTATTTTAACTGTTACCGGGATTTCAGCTTATGTGGGATTTAAAAACGGGGAAGAAAAATGTATGATCTGGGAAGATGATCATTATATTGAAATTAGCTGTACAGGCTCCAGTGAAGAACAAAAACTCAATCCATACCTTCTTGAAAATTTAAGAAAAATCCAGATTTCCGATACTACTTCATTTTTTAAAAACGGAGTTGCCCGGGTTTGGTATGACAAAAGCAATAACCTGTTGGAATATTTCACGGCTCCGGGAATTCACCCTCAAAACGGAAAAACCCTAAAGCCGGTTACGAGGTATATAATAGATAAGTACCTCAGGAATTAAATTTTTTTAAGAAAAATTTAATATTTGTTCAAACCTGTAACTTTCTGACATTAAGGTCTTTACAAAATTTTCACATCCTATTTCACAGGCTTCCTTTCAAGTGTTTACGGGAAACCGTAATGAACCTATTTTAAATGCGGGTAGATTTACCTTACTGAAGCTTTAAGGATACATATTTCATTCACCTGAAAATTGTTATTTATTCAATAAATAACATATGAGTATTTGATAATTTAAAAAAATTAACAGGATAAATCGAGAAATATTAAATAGCCTGAATTCAAGAATAAAAGATTATCACACAGTATATTAGAAAATAAATTGGTTAAACAAACCCTAATAAAAAACCAAAATTTAATTTGTTTTCAAATATTTCGTTAAATTTTTATAGTTATTTTCATAAAATTTTCTTAATTATACAGTCCATAATTTTAAACTAAATGAGTAAAATATACTTTATTAAATTCTTAATCCTTTCTCTATTTATAAATGTTGCCTGTGAAGGCGGGCGTGGAAGTGGAAATATTGATGTGGTTTCGACTACAGGACCAATGATTCCTATTAAAAAGGTAGAAGATTTACCATTAGATGCCACGGTAAAAATCTATTTCGAGAACACGCTAAATATGGATGGTTATATTAATGGAAATACCGATTTTAAAGATGTATTCCGGGAATTATTGGTAGCAGTCGATAATGAGGATAAAATAGATTTTGAAACTGAATTCTATCTTAATCACTCACGTTACGCAAAAAAAAAGGTCAAAAAGGAATTACGCAGCTCTTGGTGTTGATAACTTTCGAAGTTCTATATAAGCAGCTTGCTGAGCTGCTAAATAGATTTGAGCTTTCATAGCAAAATGATTTTTGCT
>JAENXB010000112.1 GCA_016649785.1 Flavobacteriaceae bacterium | reverse complement strand
CCTAAGCGGCTGCAAATATACACCCTCTTTTTACTCTCTGACAAGCTTTTTTTTATATTTTTTTTAATGTATTCTTAACGATTTGGTAATAGGGAAGTTAGATGGCAAAAAAAAGAGCGGCATATTGAGGATAGACCGGTTTTGAGAATGAAAAACCCGTTCAGAATGGCAAAAAACTCCGTTGGATTGTCATTCTGAGCGATAGCGAAGAATCCCGCGCACTCATGGGACAAATCATAAATAAAAGTCAATTACATTTTCACTACTCCACCGCACTACTCTCTGTAGGGATTCTTCCTCGCCCAAAAGTTCGTTCAGAATGACATAGAAAGAGGATTGGAAAAGCGCGACCAACGGCTTCCTTTTAAAGTCAGTCTTGATTCTTGCCTCAACGCTATATTTAATAACCGCGAACCTACTTGCGTTAGGGATTGCAGCGGTAGCTTTTAAAAATGGCGGTAGCAGTTTTAAAACTACAAGCGTAAAGCCCGACCCGACCGCAGGGAGGGGAACGCCCAAAAAAGTATGATTAATAAATTACCGGATATTCATCGCCGTCCATTTATTGGTGAGTTCCAAAAACTTGAATTTTAATGGGCTTGATTGAGGCTCCAGGATTTTGGCCTGAAAGGATCGCTGCAAAATATCTTCTATTAAATAGTCCTCTTTATTAGATTCAGGGTTGTATTCCTCTTTGAGTGAGATATCAAAAATACTTGCGGTGGAATTATACCAAAAAGCCCTCCACCCGCTTTTCAGGTTTTTAATTAAATTATAGGTAGTGACACCGGTTTGGCGATGAACGAGTTTTACCAGGATTTGCCCTTCAGTACGGGTGAGTTTTTTCAACTCGGCTGAGAACTCTCCTTCTATATAGTCCTGTACTATTTTAGTATATTTTTTTTGTTGACGTTTGGATTTGATCTGATCCAACCTGGAGTTGAGCTCTATCAACCTTTCAGAAGCAAGTTTGGCATAAGGATAGACTTTTCGGGTTTTTCTTCTCAAAATCAAATAAGTTCTCCGATCCTGATCTGATTTGAATTTCAATCGGTTTAAAATAATTACTTCCTCCAAATCGATACTTTCCCGAAGGATTGAATCCCCCAAAATAACAAAGTATTCCTTATCAAGTGGATCTTCGGCACCCACTTTATTTTGCGCCGAAGTACTTAAAAGGACAAAAAATAATAAAACCGTAACAAGTAGTTTCAAAATACAGCCATTTTAGAATTAAATTTATATAAACCAAAACTGTTCCAAATTTACAAATTATAGGTTGAATTGCATTTAATTCTTAGTAAATTCGTGAAAAATAATCTCATATAAAATGAGCATAACGGAATCAATATATAAACCTTGGTGAACTTGTCTGATGGCAGACAGGGTTATGCGAATTTTATATGACCAATAAATACAATAAATATTTACATATGAAACAGTTGGAAATACTCGATGAAAAATCTGTTAAATTTTTAGAAAAATACCTTAATAACGCTTCGCCTACAGGATATGAGTGGGAAGGTCAAAAAATATGGATGAAATACCTCGAGCCTTATGTAGATGAATTTATTACCGATACCTATGGTACGGCGGTTGGGGTCATAAATCCAAAAGCTAAATTTAAAGTTGTAATTGAAGGCCACGCTGATGAAATTTCCTGGTATGTCAATTATATTACCGACGAGGGATTAATCTATGTTATTCGTAATGGAGGAAGTGATCATCAAATAGCAGCCTCCAAACGGGTTAATATTCACACTAAAAAAGGAATTGTGCAAGGGGTATTTGGATGGCCCGCCATCCATACCAGGGATAAAGAAAAAGAACAGCCGCCAAAACTGGACAATATTTGTATTGATCTTGGCTGTAGTTCAAAGGATGAAGTGGATGAGTTAGGAGTGCATGTGGGCTGCGTGATCACCTATCCCGATGAATTTTTTATCTTAAATGAAAACAAATTTGTGTGCCGCGGACTGGATAACAGAATGGGCGGTTTTATGATAGCCCAGGTTGCCCGGTTACTAAAGGAAAACAAGAAAAAACTACCTTTCGGATTGTACATTACCAATTCGGTACAGGAGGAAATAGGACTGCGCGGAGCTCAAATGATCACGCATCGTATAAAACCCGATGTTGCAATTATTACTGATGTAACCCACGATACCACCACGCCTATGATAAGTAAAATAACCAACGGTTATGCAAAAATCGGGGCAGGTCCAGTGATTTCCTATGCTCCATCAGTACAAAATAAATTGCGTGAGTTATTGATTGAAACCGCAGAAAAAAATGAGATTCCTTTTCAACGTAATGCTTCCTCCAGCATGACGGGAACCGATACCGATGCATTTGCCTACAGCAACGGCGGGGTAGCATCTGCACTTATTTCTCTACCGCTCCGTTATATGCACACCACTGTAGAAATGGTACATAAAACAGATGTGGAAAATGTGATCAGGTTGATTTACGAGAGTTTGCTCCAAATTAAAGATGGGGATACTTTTAGCTATTTTGACTAAATTATCTCAGATTTAAATTTTCAGAACGGTTTAAAAGCTCCTGCTAAAGAGTAGTTTTTAAACCGTTTTTTACTGAATATACTGAACTAATTCCTGGGGTCATGCTATTCAGGCATTTTTACAAGATCCTTCATTCCTTTATTTTTTTACCCTGAAGTATTCCTTCATTCCAGGCTGCTCACCTGTTTCCTAAATTAAAAGTTTCTTTTTAAGCAATTTCCGGGAATCCAACTCAAAATGATAAATTTACAATCTGCCACAAGGATCCACCCATCTGACTGGCATAATTTTGGCCGACATAAACTTTTTCTAAACTCCATTTATGTATAAAATGAATCTGTTTGTTTTTTTCCTCTCACTGTCGGTATTTCCTCAGAAATATGATTTAAAATGGGCTGAAGAATTCGATGGCCCTGAAATAAATACTGAAATATGGAATTTTGAAAAAGGCTTTGCCAAAAACAACGAGCAACAATTTTACACTTCTGAAAATAAAAATGCCCGTATTGAAAATGGAATGCTGATTATTGAAGCGCATAAAGAGCAATATCAAAAGGGTGATTATACTTCTGCCAGGATAAACACCCTGAACAAAAAACATTTTAAATACGGTCGAATTGAGGTTAGGGCAAAACTTCCGGAAGGCAAGGGCACCTGGCCTGCCATTTGGATGTTGGGGAGAAATCATTTAACCAAAGGATATCCCGCTTGTGGTGAAGTTGATATTATGGAACACGTGGGTAAAACTCCCGGAGAAATTAACATTTCCGTTCATTATCCGGAAACCGATAATATCGGGACGAATGGTGCAACTCAAAGTTTTAAATTACCGGATCCTGAGGACAGATTTTACAACTATGCCATAGAATGGGACAAAAAGCAGATCACCTATTTTATAGACGATATTGAATTTTTTACTTTTAATGTGGATGAAGCAAACAAAAAGGGCAGAAAAAACATATTTAGAAAACCTTTTTATTTAATCCTGAATCTGGCTCTTGGAGGAAAATGGGCCGGAGAAATAGACGATGCTATTTTTCCGACCCGTTTTTATGTGGATTATGTTCGGTATTATCAGCTGAAGGATTAAACTGAATTTATTTTACTGAATTTAAATAGTTCAATACATTTTTTTCTATCCTGCTTTCAATATCCGACAGATCAGCTTTAACAAATTTGGTTCCGGTTATTTTTTCATACAACTCAATATATCTTTCCGAAACCGATTGTATGTAATCATCGCTCATCTCCGGTACTTTTTGTCCGTCAAGACCTTGAAAGCCCTGCCCTATTAACCATTGCCTTACGAATTCCTTGGAAAGTTGTTTTTGGGCTTCTCCCCTATACTGACGCTCCTTGTATCCATCGGCATAAAAATACCGGGAAGAGTCCGGAGTGTGGATCTCATCAATCAGAACTATTTTCCCATCGGAGGTTTTTCCAAATTCATATTTGGTATCCACCAGGATCAACCCGCGGGAAGCGGAAATTTTTGTTCCGAAGTCAAAGAGTTTTTTTGTGTAATCTTCCAGAACTTCATAATCTTCTTTAGATACAATTCCCCTTTTAATGATGTTATCTTTGGAAATATCCTCGTCGTGATCGCCCATTTCGGCTTTGGTAGCCGGAGTGATTATAGGTTCAGGAAATTTATCGTTTTCCTTCATGCCATCCGGCATTTTCACTCCACACAACAAACGTTTACCTGCTTTGTATTCACGGGCAGCGTGACCCGCAAGATAACCGCGAATAACCATTTCAACCTTAAAAGGTTCACATTTTATCCCCACTGCAACATTGGGATCTGGGGTGGCTGTCAACCAATTTGGAACTATGTCACTGGTTGCCTCCATCATTTGGGTAGCAATTTGATTTAAAATTTGTCCTTTATACGGAATCCCTTTTGGCATCACCACATCAAAAGCAGAAAGCCTGTCTGTCGCTATCATAACCAAAAGATCCCCTTCAAGGTGATAAACTTCGCGGACCTTTCCTTTATAAACCGATATTTGTCCCGGGAAATTAAAATTTGTATCTGTAATTGTATTCTTCATAATCTATTTTAAATTCTAATCTGAAAGTTAGTAATGTATAATATCACTTTGCATTTTAAGAAAATAGTTTAAGTTGTGTTCAAACTGATTTCCTAAAATTTTTTCAAATTTAAGTTTTTCTGATTTAATTTTTTACTCTGCGTGCTCTATTTCTTTATAAGCCGCGATAATACTGTTAACCAGTCGATGGCGAATCAAATCTTTATCGTCTAAGGTAACCACTCCTATTCCCTTCACATCTTTAAGTACCAATAAGGCTTCTTTTAATCCGGAAGTAACCCTTCTGGGCAAGTCAATTTGGCCGGGATCGCCGGTAATCATAAATTTTGCGCTTTTTCCCATTCGGGTCAAAAACATTTTCATTTGTGAATGGGTAGTGTTTTGGCCTTCATCCAGGATTACAAACGCGTGATCAAGCGTTCTTCCCCGCATGAAAGCTAATGGAGCTATTTGAATAACCCCTTTTTCCAGATATGAATCCAACTTTTCATGAGGGATCATATCCCGCAAAGCATCGTACAAAGGTTGCATATATGGATCTAGTTTTTCCTTTAAATCCCCCGGTAAAAACCCCAGATTTTCCCCTGCTTCAACCGCAGGCCTGGTTAAAATAATTCTTTTGACCTGCTTTTCTTTCAAGGCTTTTACGGCCAGGGCAACGCTGGTATAAGTTTTCCCGGTTCCTGCAGGACCTATGGCAAAAACCATATCGTTTTTATTTATCATATCCACCATTTTCCGCTGGTTGGGAGTTATGGCTTTTATCAATTTACCTCCCACCCCATGTACCAAAATTTCACCGCTTAAAGCAGTTGCGGAATAATCCTCCTTTTTGTTGCCGCTAAGAACTCCCTCTATCACATTTTCATCCAGCATGTTGAATTTCTCAAAATGCTTCATCAGCATGGCAAAGCGCTTGTCAAATTCCCCGAGCATATCATCATCGCCATATACCATGATGCGGCTACCACGGGCAACGATTTTGAGCTTGGGAAAATACTTTTTAAGAAGTTCGATGTGTTCATTTTTATGTCCAAAAAATTCTCTTGGACTAATTTCGGCAAGTTCAATGATCAGTTCGTTCAATAGAGGATAGATTAAGTTTAATTTCTTTTCTTAAAGATATCAAATTTGCTTTAACCACACACAAATTCTCGTTTTGTTTTTAAGGTAATTGTAGATTTTTTCTGTTAATTTGACAGAACTTGGATGAAATAAATTTATCTTCGCCTTCATTGCAAATTCAGATAGAATATCGCGTCAAAACCTTAAAAATTCATTAACAACCGCACATGGCTATTATCACTTTAACAACCGATTTTGGAGAAAAGGATCATTTTGTCGGAGCAGTTAAAGGATCCATTTATTCAGAACTGAAAGATGTGCGCATTGTAGATATTTCGCATTCCATTTCTCCTTTTCATATTACGGAAGCTTCTTATATTATCAAAAATGCCTACAAAAGTTTCCCAAAAGGGACAATTCATATTATTGGGATCGATTCTGAGCTGACTCCTGAAAACAAACATCTCGCAATTCTGCTTGACGGCCATTATTTTATTTGCGCAAATAATGGAATACTTTCCTTAATTGCTTCAGAAATAAAACCTGAAAAAATTGTAGATATCAGCTTACCTAAAATTGTGGAAAGCAATTTTCCGGTCCTGGAAGTTTTTGTGCGGGTGGCCTGTCACCTTGCGCGGGGAGGAACCCTTGAAGTTATTGGGAAATCCATTGAAAACATCAAGTATTTAAAAGAAATAGAGCCATTTTTAAATTCTGAAAAAAATCAAATAATTGGGCACGTACTCTATATTGACAATTATGGAAATATCGTCACCAATATTTCCCGAAAGCTTTTTGATAGTGCGGGGAAAGGAAAAAAATTCATTATAAATGCCCGTACGGCGCGTTTTCAGGAGGTTTTTGAAACCTACAGCGACGCGATCAATTTTAATCTTGAAAAGGAAAAACGGGAAGAAGACGGCAAAAAACTGGCTATTTTCAACTCGGCCGGGTTTATTGAATTGGCTATTTATAAAAGTAATCCCCATACTGTTGGGAGTGCATCCAGTCTTTTTGGATTGGAGTTAAGGGATACCATCACCATAAATTTTGAATAAAATGTTAGTACGAATTGTTAAAATGGGTTTTGTCCCCGATAAAATAGAAACTTTCCTGCAGAATTTTGAAAAACGCAAAACCCTGATCAGAGGTTTTCAAGGTTGTATGCTCCTGGAACTATATCGCGATAAAAATAATACGAATCAGTTTTTCACCTACAGTTACTGGACAGATGAAGCTGCCCTGGAAAACTACCTAAACTCATCGCTTTTCAAGGAGGTATGGGCAGATACCAAAATATATTTCAACCAAAAACCCGAAGCCTGGAGCGTTGATAAATTAGTTAGTATTGAGTAATGAAAAAAAGCGAATTGGTTTTTTGGCCCCGATTCCCAGGGTGGAACTTTTAACTTTGAATTTTAAATTTTAAATAATTATAAGTTGACAGCAATATTAAAAAAAGAAATTCAGTCCTTTTTCTCCTCCCCGGTGGGATATTTGGTGATAGGCGTATTTTTAACTGTATGTGGACTTTTCCTTTTTGTATTTAGCGGAACTTATAATATTTTAGATAACGGTTTTGCCGATTTAAGTCCGTTTTTTAATCTCGCCCCCTGGATCTTCATCTTTCTCATCCCGGCAATTACCATGAAGAGTTTTTCCGAAGAGAAAAAACAAGGCACCATGGAGTTGTTGCTTACCAAACCAATTGGTTTGTGGAACCTGGTCTGGGGTAAATTTCTTGGGGCATTTTTATTGGTGATCATCACCTTGTTACCTTCGGTTTTATATGTGTTTACAATTTATCAATTAGGCGATCCTGTCGGGAATTTTGATGTTGGGGCTACTTTGGGTTCCTATTTCGGGCTTTTACTGCTCGCCTCCTGTTATACTGCCATCGGGTTGTTTGCTTCCTCGCTTTCACAAAGTCAGATTACTGCATTTATAATCGCGGTTTTTTTATGTTTTATAGGTTTTTTTGCCTTTGAAGGGCTTGCCGGTTATGCATTATTTAAAGATTCTGCCTATGGGATGGAAGCTTTGGGCATCAGTTATCACTATAAAAGTATGAGCCGGGGAGTTGTGGATACCAGAAACCTGATTTATTTTTTGAGCCTGGTGATTTTATTTCTGACTTTAACCTATTTCAAGATCGCGTCTAATAAAAATAAAACCTAAGATTTGAAAAAGTTGGTTAAATACAAATATCTTTTAATTTTGATAGTCGGGCTGATCCTGGTCAACCTGCTTGCCTCAATATTTCATCAAAGGTTTGATTTAACCCAGGACCACCGCTTCACACTTTCTCCCGCTGCCAAGGCTATTATGGACGAAGTGAGCTCACCCATAGTGATAGATGTATTTTTAAAGGGAAATTTTCCGCCGGAATTCAGGAAACTTCAAAATGAAACCAGGCAATTGTTGGAAGAATTTGAAGCCTATAATCCCAATATCCGCTTTGATTTTACAGATCCTTTAGCTGAAGGCGACGATGCCAATGCCATAGCACAGGAATTTTATGAACTGGGAATGACCCCTGCCAGATTGAGCGTGTTGGAAAATGGAAAGGCCAGTGAAACCCTGATTTTCCCCTGGGCAATTGCCAGTTTCAACAATAAAACCGTCAGAATTCCTTTGCTTAAAAATAAGTTGGGAGCAACAAATGAAGAACGGGTAAACAATTCTGTACAGCAATTGGAATACGCCTTTGCTGATGGACTGAGCCAACTTGTGAGAACAAAGGAGAAAAAGATCGCGATCATGAGGGGAAACGGGGAACTCCCGGATGCCAATATTGCCAATTTTATCCAGAACATCCGGAAATACTATTTTGTGGCGCCTTTTACCCTGGATTCCATAGCTGTGAATCCCGAAAAAACTTTGAGAGACCTAAATGATTTCGATTTGATTATTGAGGCTAAACCTGTTGAAGCTTATTCCGAAAAGGAAAAATATGTGCTGGATCAATATCTCATGCAAGGCGGAAAAGTGATTTGGCTGGTTGAAAAGGTAGCGATCGAAACCGATAGTCTTTTTAATAAAACGGGAAAAGCTTTGGCATTCCCACGGGATTTAAACTTAAACGACCTGTTTTTCTCCTATGGCCTGCGGGTCAATCCTGTATTGATAAATGATATTTATTCAGCACCAATTGTACTGGCAAGCGGAAGTGGAAATGACACCCAATTCACACCTTATCCATGGTTTTACAGTCCTTTAACCACTTCCCCAAAAACGCATCCCATTATCAATAATATTGAAGCCGTAAAATTCGAATGGGCCAACCACATCGATACTTTAAGAAACAATATTAAAAAAACTATTTTACTCTCCAGTTCGCCTCAAACCAAAATTGAAGGCGCGCCTGTAGAAATAAGTTTGAATATTCTAAACACCAAACCAAATTTATCGACCTATACCGCCGGAGAACAAGCTTTGGCAGTATTATTTGAAGGTCGGTTTAAATCGGCATATAAGAATAGGGTTAAACCTTTTGAGATTGATACACTCATTGATCTCAGCGAACCCACTAAAATGATCGTTGTTGCTGATGGTGATGTCATT
>JAENXB010000330.1 GCA_016649785.1 Flavobacteriaceae bacterium | reverse complement strand
GTATTATCCACATTTTAATTGTGATTGCCGTTATTTTGATTGTGTATAAATTATTAACCGGCAGGAGTGTATAATATAATAAAAAGTCGAACACAAAAGCCCTTTTGAAATTCAAAGGGCTTTTTGCATTTGTCTTCATTCCAATTGACATCTTTGGCCGATCTCCAAAAAAATAAAATCAATTATCAGAATCCCTAATGAGCTAATGCCTATTTGGAATAAAAAAAATGAATCCTTTTATTTCGCTCCGGAATGTTTATTTTTATTGAATAGTTCAAAATAAAACTAATATAATATGAAAAGATCTCTATCCTTATGTTTAGTCTTGCTTTTATTGGCAGGTTGTAAAAACGAACCTGAAAAAACAGCTGTTTCTGAAACCACAGCTTCAAATGAAGAGTCAATAACAACAAAAATAGCTTATGCCAATGGCCTTGAGAATTTCGAAAAGGTGAATCAACTCAACTTCACATTTAATGTAAAAGTAAATGACACGGTAAGGACCCAGCGTTCCTGGAAATGGTATCCTAAGGAAAACAAAATAGAGCTTACTGAAAAAGGTGAAACATTCAGTTATATAAAAAAGGATACTCTCAGTTATATAAAAAAGGATACTCTGGCTGAACAGGCAAAAGCGGCAGATCAAAAATTCATCAATGATACCTATTGGCTTTTGTTTCCATATCAATTGATGTGGAGTGATTTTGATTTTGAATTTAATCAAACGACCACTGCACCAATTAGCCAACAGCAAATGCAGAGTTTAACAGTAAGTTATTCCAGTGACGGAGGTTATACCCCTAGAGATACGTATCATTTATATCTCTCAGATGATCTGATGGTCAAGGAATGGACTTATGAATCGGCGGGCGGAAGAACCTTATCTACAACCTGGGAAGATTATGAAACCTTTAAAGGGATCACAATTTCAAAAATGCATAAAAGCCCCGATGGAAGTTTTCAGTTGTATTTCACCGATATAGAAGTAAAGTAGGCCCGAGCTCAAGTATATTCCTGAATACCTCTTTTTAAGATCTGGCCAAACTCAAACATATCCTCAAAAGAACAGTAAAATGGCGCGGGAGCCAGACGAATCACATTTGGTTCCCGCCAATCTGTGATTACCCCATTTTTCATTAAATAATCAAAAAGTTCCTTGCCCTGACCGTGAAGGAAAACGGAAAGTTGAGTGCCGCGTTCCTTTTGATTGGAAGGTGTAATTATTTCAAAATTACTTTTTACTTCCCTGTCAATTTCGTGGAGAATAAATTCCAGGTAAGCCACAATATTATTGCGTTTTTCAATAAGTGCAGGCATTCCTACCTTATCAAACATTTCTACAGAGGCTAAATAAGGCGCAAGGGCCAAAATGGGGGCATTGCTTATCTGCCAGGCGTTAGCATTAGGCTCGGGATTAAATTCAGGTTCCATCAAAAAACGACGGGTTTTATTATGCCCCCACCAACCTTCAAACCGGGGAATATCATTTAAGCCGTGGTATTTTTCATTGATAAAACATCCCGAAGCATTTCCAGGCCCGGAATTCATGTATTTATAACTGCACCAGGCGGCGAAATCCACGTTCCATTCGTGTAATTTTAATTCGATATTGCCGGCCGCATGGGCAAGGTCCCAGCCTACTTTTGCACCAACTTCATGACCTACCTTAGTAATTGTTTCCATATCCAGCACCTGCCCTGAATAATAATTTACGCCCCCAAATAGAACCAAAGCACACTCCTGGCCTACTTCTTTTATTTTTTCAACTATATCCTCTGTCCTAAAATGATGCTCGCCGGGGCGCTTTATCACTTCAATTATGGTCTCCCCGGGGATCAAACCGTGAAACCTCACCTGACTTGAAATCATATATTGATCGCTGGGAAAAGCCTTTTCTTCGCATATTATTTTAACACGTTTCCCGGCAGGTCTGTAGAAGGAGACCATCAGTAAATGCAGGTTTACGGTAAGCGTATTCATAACAGTAATTTCATGCGGCCTGGCACCCACAAGTTTTCCCAACTTTTCTGAAAAACGTTCGTGATAATCCCACCATGGCTTTTCTGCATAAAAATGTC
>JAENXB010000413.1 GCA_016649785.1 Flavobacteriaceae bacterium | reverse complement strand
TGCAAATCATGCGGCTATCCTATTATAAGAATTGATATGGGAGAAAAGGGAATATCTGACATGTGCATAAATCCCGATTGTTCTTCCAGGACTTCAAATACGGAAAAGAAGGAAAGTGGTGGCACCAAAGACCAAACCAAAAAAGCTGTTGAAATTATCGGCAAGTGCCAGGACGCAAACTGCAAGGGAAACCTCATTATCAGGTTTTCCCCAAAAAAAGGGCAGTATTTTATTGGCTGCTCCAAGTATCCAAAATGCAGAAAAGCTTATTCTTTACCCCAGGATGGCCGGGTAATTACTACTGAAGATAAATGCAAATCATGCGGCTATCCTATTATAAGAATTGATATGGGAGAAAAGGGAATATCTGACATGTGCATAAATCCCGATTGTTCTGAAAAAAAATGAAGATTATAAAAATTACTGAAATAAATAATCAGTTGAAGAAGCTGATAAGCGATGCCAGTTTTAATCTGCCTTGCGATATTCTGGATGCAGTTCTTAAAGCCAGAGCCAGTGAAAAAAATGAGAACGCCAAAAAAATATTGGACCTTATAGTTAAAAATTCAAAAACCGCCCCGGTCTGCAGAATACCTTTATGCCAGGACTGTGGGACAGTTTATATAGAATTACTTATTGGAAAGAATGTCTGCATTGAAAATTTCAGTGAAATTGAAAATGAAATAAATTTGATGGTTGAAGAAGTTTACAGGCAAAGTTATTTAAGGAAGTCAATTGTTGATGATCCTTTGTTTGCAAGAAAAAATACCGGAGCAAACACACCTGCCATTATAAGTTTCGGGAGCACAGATTTTGAAGGTATTGAGATTAATCTCTCTTTAAAAGGGGGAGGGAGCGATAACTGCTCCTATCTTTTCATGCTAAGTCCCGCCGCATCTCCTGAAGAGCTTACGGCTATAGTGAAAGATCTTGTAGTCCAAAATGCAACAAAAAGCTGCCCTCCACTGATAATCGGAATCGGGATTGGGGCAGGCGCCTCAAAAGTTATGGAGCTGGCAGTAAAAGCAGCTTTCAGAAATCTTGACAAGCGAAATTCTGATATCAGATACAGCAGGCTTGAAAATAATATTTTAGAGGAAATTAATTCTACCGGTATAGGCC
>JAENXB010000361.1 GCA_016649785.1 Flavobacteriaceae bacterium | reverse complement strand
TTCTTTCGATCCAAAAATCGGATCGCTATGACGGGCTCATTTCGAAATGACTCCGGGAATAATCTGATGATCTGATGATTTGATGTTGTGATGATTTGTCTGAAGTGTTTCTGTTTTTTGGTCAGTTTCCACTGAAGTGAATCCTTTCTGGCTTCCTGTGTTTTTTGCCTTTTTCCCCCGAAGCATCGGGGTCTATTTTCTCTTTGTCTTGATTCTTGACTCTTGACTCTTGGTTCTTGTTTTCGAAATGACTTTCTTTGAGACTTCGGGATTTCCAATCGCCAGATTGCTTCGCGTGGTCCAAAAATCGGGATCGCGATGACAGGCTCATTTCGAAATGACCCCAGGATAATTTGATGATCTGATGTTAGGATGATTTGATGAAGTGTTTTTCTGTTTTATGACTCCCCACTATTCACTTAATGTGATGATTTGAACAAGCTTTTGGACGAGGAAGAATCTTATGATGTTTTGATAATCGTCTGATACAATGATGTGATGATTTGTTTGAAATGTTTATCTCTATTATCTTTTTTTCTTGGTTCTTGTCACCTCATTTTTTTATTGTTCATTACGGAAGTTGAAAATAAAATCGGTATATTTGATAGTTATGAGAGAATTAAATCAGCATATTGACCAGATAAAAAAGCTTTGCACCAGGAATGGAGTAAAATCTCTTTTTGCGTTTGGTTCAGTCACAACGGATCAATTTAAACCCGAAAGTGATATTGATCTTATCGTGGATATTGAAAATAATGACCCACTTTCTTATTCTGACAGTTACTTTAGGCTGAAATTCGAATTGGAGCAATTGCTAAAAAGGCAAATAGATCTGTTGGAACAAAAGGCCATTAAAAACCCGTTTTTTAAGGAGGAAATAGAAAAAACAAAAGTTCTTATTTATGGATAGCCATATCCGGACTTGGTTAAAGGATATTACACAAGCCATTCAGGAAATAAATTCATTTCTACCAGTTAAAAAGGATTTCTCAGATTTTCAACAAGACATAAAAACTAAAAGAGCAATTGAGAGAAATATTGAAATAATTGGCGAGGCCATGAGCCGAATCTTAAAAACCGATCCTGATTTTCCGATAACACAATCCAGAAAAATAGTTGATACCAGGAATAGGATCATCCATGGCTATGACAGTGTTTCCGAGGAGATTATTTGGGCTATTGTAATACAGGATTTACCACCCTTAGAAAAACAAATCTCCAAATTATTAGGGAATGTGTGAAATTTCCAAATTTTTCCTGATAACTATTTCACGCAAAGGAAAAACGCAAAGAATGGGTTTTATTTTTACCAGTTTGTCCCGTTTTACCCCAGCCCTTCCTTCGATAAACTCAGGATGACATGGAGAAGGAGATTTGTTTATTCCTAATCCTCGTAATTCGTTTTAATTCGTGTAATTAGTGTTTTTCCTTAATTCGTGCAATTCGTATTTTTTCGTAAAACCCAATATTCCTCTTCACAACCACCTCACTTGAAAACTTCGCAACCACCTGCTCCCTGGCTGCTTTTCCCATTTTTAGGGCAAGAACAGGATCGTTTAATAATTGAAGGACTTTCGCGGCGTATTTTTGATGGTGTTTTGGATCTACCGTAAACCCGGTGAGGCCGTTTATCATCACTTCCTTTGCCCAGCCGAGATCTGAAGTCACCAGGGCTTTTTCCATCGCCATCGCTTCCAGCCAGGTCATGGGGAGGGCTTCAGCGAAGCTTGGG
>JAENXB010000111.1 GCA_016649785.1 Flavobacteriaceae bacterium | reverse complement strand
GCTGTTAAGTGATCCTTTGCCTCATTGTCATGTAGTTACAACCACAACTCACAAAACCTTGCGTGGGCCACGCGGAGGAGTTATTATGATGGGAGAGGATTTTGAAAATCCTTTCGGACAAAAACTTAAAAACGGCAATCTTAAAAAAATGTCTGCATTGTTGGATAGCGGCGTTTTTCCTGGAAATCAAGGCGGTCCGTTAGAGCACATCATTGCTGCCAAGGCGGTTGCTTTTGGAGAAGCGCTTACCGATGAGTTTTTATATTACACCGTACAAGTAAAGAAAAATGCCAAGGCTTTGGCCAAGTCATTTATGGATAAAGATTACCATGTAATTTCTGGCGGAACAGATAACCATATGATGTTGATTGACCTTCGGAATAAAAATATTACCGGAAAACAGGCCGAAGAAGCATTGGTTAAAGCCGAAATAACCGTCAATAAAAATATGGTGCCCTTTGACGATAAATCCCCGTTTGTGACTTCAGGGATCCGAATCGGAACTCCTGCAGTTACCACACGTGGACTCAAAGAAAACGATATGGCCAAAATTGTAGATCTAATTAACCGGGTGATCACCAATTTTGAGGATGAAGCGAAAATTGCGGAAGTAAAAGCAGAAGTGTTTGAAATGATGCAGGGAAGAGCGCTTTTCAATTAATTTTTTGATAATCTGATATATTTACAATAAAAAAACCGCCTCAGTGCGGTTTTTTTATTCATTTAAAATATTGCCGGTTAAATAATTAATTTTATAAGTTTATGTAGCTTTACCGTTCTTGTAATCGAAATTAATTGTGGAATGTCTGAATCGGCTAAAATAAAATGCACAATTTTAGGTAGAGAAATACTCGATATTCCTTCCGCTTCGGGGGTATCTGTAATAGGTTCAACAATTTATGTGATTGGTGACAATTCCCCCTGGTTATATAAATTGAACAGTGAATATGCTATCACCGGTAAGATTCAATTAAATCCCGGAATTGATCTGCCCGATGGTATTTATGCTAAAAAGGATAAGCCTGATTTTGAAGCGCTTGCCACGGTTAAAACGGAAGGTACCTGGAAATTATTGGCATTCGGCTCCGGCTCCAAATCTCCCCAAAGGGATGTATTGGCTGTTGTAGCTCCGGAAGATCTTCCAAAGCTAAAATCTTATTCCCTGATCGGGTTTTATGACCAATTAAAAGCTTCAGCGAAACTTACAGATGCTGAATTGAATATTGAAGCAGCCGAAATAATAGGGGATCGGCTGTTTTTGTTTAACAGAAGAAAAAATTTACTTTTTGAATATAAATTAAGTGAATTTTTTAATTATCTGAATAAAAAAGGAGAAAATCCATTTCCAAAAATATACAAGTTCAGTTTACCTGATATCAGCGGAATTGAAGCGGGATTTACGGGCGCGGGCCAACTTCATGGAGATCAAAAAATTATTTTCACGGCCACAGTAGAAGACACTCCCAATAATATAGACGATGGGGAAGTCCTGGGAAGTTTTATTGGGGTTATTTCCTTAACAGATTTACAAGATCACAATCGCCCGGATTGTATTCCAATTGCCGTGGATAGTGAGTTGCTAAAAATTAAGGTTGAATCTGTTACAATGCTGGATCAAACCAAAACAGGGGAAGCTGAGATTTTAATGGTTACCGACAGCGACGGTGGATTATCTGAAATTATAAATGCCAGACTGAAATGGGAATAAAAGTTAAAAATAAAGGGAATTAAAATCATTCTGAAAAAAATCCCGGGATCAGAGGGTTTATCATAGAATATGGAATTGATAGGATCAAGTTAATATCAAGTTAATATCATTAATCTAAAAACATAAGTTTTGAATAGAAATAAAATTAAACTCACCGAAAAATTGGAGGTATCCAGGATAGTCCATGGACATTGGAGATTAAACGACTGGCAAATCTCAAACCTGGAATTATTAAAATTAACCCAAGAGGCAATTGACCATGGAGTAACCACTTTTGACCACGCGGATATCTACGGGAATTACAATTGCGAAAAATTATTTGGAGATGCCCTTTATTTGAAACCGGGGCTTCGAAAAGAGATACAGATCATTTCCAAATGCGGGATTAAACTGGTCTCGGATAAGTTCCCTGAAAGAAAGCTCAAATGCTACGATTACAGCGCTGAGTATATAATTTCTTCGGTTGAGAATTCCTTGTCAAATTTCAGAACAGATTATGTCGATTTGCTTTTGCTTCATCGGCCTTCCCCGTTTTTTGATCCAGAAGAAGTGGCCAAAGCTTTTTCGCATCTTAAACAAAGCGGCAAAGTGTTGAATTTTGGGGTTTCTAATTTTAATCCCCGACAGTTTGAAATGCTGAATTCCTATGTGGATGAAAAACTGGTAACCAACCAGGTGGAAATATCCCCGTTTTGCCTCGAGCATTTTGAGAATGGAAACATCGATTTTTTCCTAAAAGAAAAGATCAAACCTATGGCCTGGTCGCCTATGGCCGGTGGAAATATATTAAACCCAAGCGGAGAAAGAGGACAAAGAGTATTAAAAGCCCTTTTGGAAGTTACCGGCGAGCTGAATGATGAATCGGTTGATAAAATTATTTATGCCTGGATATTAAAACACCCTGCCAACATAATTCCAATAGTGGGAACCGGAAAAATTTCACGGATAAAGAATGCGGTAGAAGCCCTGGATATTGATATAACTTTGGAACAATGGTTCAAAATATACATAGCCGCAAAAGGTGAAGAATTGCCTTAGGTTAAGATGTTAGAATATAGACCTATAGACAAGAGATAATAGAAAATAGATAAAAGAGCCAAGAATCAAAACCCAAGAGTCAGGCATCAAGAACCAGTCAAACTTGGATGTAAAAAAATTTTAGTTCCGAATTTTGTTTTATAAAGGTTTAATTTGAAAATTAATGAAAGCTTATATAAGATTATTAGTGCATTTGTGGTTTAAAAAGATCGAAGGAATAAACAATCAAAATACAGGATTCTGAAATAGACAGATTTGGAAAAACAATGATCAGGAAGTGATCCTGGAAAAGAAAAATCCATTATTTTATCAAATTTCGATAAAATAATGGATTTTTTGAATCTATAAACTCAACTTAATATTTCCAAAAGATCGCTATTTATTTCTTTTTGGGATACCAATCCAATAACTTTACTTCAATATCTTTATTTCCTTTATTTACCAGTTCTTTAAACTTTTCTACATCAGCAAATCCATCTTTTCCGCGATAGTGATATGGATACACCAGTTTTGGTTTAAATGTCAATACCGCTTCTGCAGCCTGATCTACGGTCATGGTATAGGGAAGGTTCATAGGAATAAGGGCAATATCAATATTTTTTAAATTCCGCATTTCAGGGATATCTTCAGTATCACCGGCTAGGTAGAGTCTTTTCCCGTCTTTTTCCAATAGGTAACCATTTCCACGTCCTTTTGGGTGAAAGGCATCCGGGGCTTCGGGTAAGTTGTACATTGGGATCGCCTCTATTTTGAATCCCATAAGATCTGTGGTCTCTCCGTTATTTAAAACTATCAACTGTGCATGCATTTCTTTGGGAAGCAGTTCCTTAACGGCTTGTGGAACTATAATTTTGGTATCTCCCAAATTCAGTGCTTTCAGGGTTTCCGGATCTGTATGGTCACCGTGGATATCGGAAATCAAAATAAAACCAGGTTTCACTTTTCCTTTAAAGGCCTCGGCCCCTCCGGTAGGATCGATATAAAAAACTTCATTGCCCCAGGTGATGATCGCTGTTGCGTGGGAAACAGGATCAATGCTTATCAAACTCAAATCTTTCCCTGTTTTAAGATCTTCTGAAACTTCCTCGACCTCTGCGGAGGTTATTTCACCTGAAGTTTCCCTGTTTTCATTTTTAGAACTTATCAATAAAAAACCGAAAGAAAGTAACGTGATTAATTGTTTCATCTTAATAACATTTTAAAATTAAGTATCCTTTTCTCAAGAATTTCCTGCAAGAGTTACAGCATTTGCATTTTTTAAAAAATGCAAATGCTGTAACTTTCATTTAAAGTTACAGCTCCTGAAATAAAAATAGTTTGGGTTTATGAATGTTTTAAGAAAGCTCCAATTTCATCTTGATATCTCCACGGCCATAAGGATTATTGTCTTCGATTGGAATTTCCTCAAACCCATATTTTTTATAAATATAAATGGCATTTTCCAGTTTTCGGTTTGAATAGAGGATCAGGGTTTTCCAGCCTTGTTCTTTGGCGAATTCCAGCGTGTGAACCATCAGTTTCTGGCCAATTTTTTTACCTTGTGACTGTGGGGTTACCGCCATTTTTGTAAGTTCAAAAACATCGTCCTCAATTTTCATCAAAGCCACAGTTCCTAATATTCTTTTGCCTTCTCTCGCAAAAAAAATATTTCCGCCCGGCTTGATGATGTATTTTTCCGGATCTCCCAGAACTTCATCGTCATGAGGTTCCACCCTAAAATACTTATTCAGCCAATCGAGATTTAAGTTTTTAAAATCCGCCGAATACTTAGGGTCAAATGGGATAATTTCTGTTTTCATAATTTATTTTCTTTTTGCCGTGGAAATTTTCCGTCCATTTCTACCTGTAAAGAAAAGCTTAAAAATGATCTGATTATTATAATAAGGGAAAGAGTTAAGGCCTGCGCTAAAGAATTATCCAACATTACCGTTTTAATGAGACTGCCAACAACTAGAAAATCCAAACCTATTAGAATGTTTTTTCGCAATTGTATCCTTAAAAGTTTATATGTATTGGCAGATATTTTCATCTTGGAAATATGGCGGATCAAAGCGATCAAAGTTCCGAGAATTAAAATCAAAACGCCAACTAATTCAATTAAAAGGGCTGTTATTTCCAGAAAATCCAACAGTGAATTCTTATCCATTTGTTTTTGAATTTAAAAAATCGGTGATAAAATAACTAAGTGCTTTTCCTACTTTGATTTCAGTTTGTGAGGTGGGTAAAGCTTCACAAATATGTAAATAACGGATATTTTCCTTTTCCGAAGCAATTTTTATAAAATTACGGATCATATTAAATGAAAAACCGCTGGGACTTTGTGCGCTGCTTGGAAATTCATGTATCGCATCACAGTCAAGTTCCAAACCAAAATCATCGTTTGAAACAAATTCCAATTCATCCCTAAAAGCCTTGATAATTTCCTGGGAAGATAATAACATAAGATGTTCAAAAAGCCGGTATTGATCTTTTTGGGAAACATTCATTTCTTCAAAAATATATTCCGGGGTGTAATTTTGATGCAGTCCGAAAATCCTGTATTTCGCCATTAACTGCTGCTTCCTGGCATAACTGAACCCGTTTCCACTGTGGCGGTGTTCAAGTTTCCTCAAATCGCTATGCGCATCAATATTTATGATATTGATGGTTTTTTTTAGTGCCTGAGAAGTTCCTTTTATATTTCCGTAAGCGTTGTTATGTCCGCCGCCGATAATGATCGGGATTTTTCCGGCTAAAATTATTCGTTTTACAAGTTCGCTTACCACCTCGTCCAGGCTTTGAACTAAATCACCAAGTTTTACCAGATAGTTGGGATCGGCTTCATCAATATTAGTTGCCTTTGTCATTAAATTCGAACATTCCACCTCCCCCAACAAGATTAAATTTTCCGGGTTGGTATATTGATTGGCCTGCACATTGAGCAAGGATTTTAAACAGGCTTTCCAGGCATTTGCGGCTCCGGGTTTTCCCAAATTTGCCCGCACTCCAATATCTTCGGGAATACCGAAAAGCACATATTTTGCATTGGATTTTTCCAGTTTATCCAAATTTTCGATAAATCCAAGCTTTTCTCCAAATTTGATTTCTCCTTCACGTTTGGTGAACAAGCCTTCGATGGTTTTATGATTATATATTTTAAATCCGTTCATTATTCAACTAATTTTCCATCGATATAAACAGCCTCAATTGAGTTGCTGCCAAATGCATAAGGCAAAACTGCATAGGATGGGATGGGCTTTGTGACGATAAAATTTGCGGCCTTTCCTATTGTGATACTTCCGTGGGTTTTACCGAGTCCCATTGCGTAAGCTCCGTTTATGGTAGCCGCATTGATGGCTTCCTCCGGGCTTAGGTTCATTTTGATACAAGCCAGGGAAACTACCAAATTCATATTTCCGCTGGGGGAACTTCCAGGATTGAAATCGGTTGCAAGGGCTAAAGGCAATCCTGCGTCCAGTATTTGTCTGCCCGGGGTATATGGAATGCTGAGAAAAAGGGAGCATCCCGGAACTGCAACCGGCATAGTTTCGGTATTTTTCAGGCTTTCAATATCTTCAGGGCGCATCACCTCCAGATGATCAACGCTTAGGGCATTGTGTGCCACTCCGGCCTGCACCCCGCCAATGGCATTGAATTGGTTGACGTGTATTTTAGGACGCAACCCATATTTTTCCGCAGCAGAGAGCAACCTGTTTGTGTCTTCAACAGAAAAATAGCCTTTTTCACAAAAAATATCGATGTATTCGGCCAGGTTTTCTTTGGCTACTATTGGTAAAATTTCGTCTATTACCAGGTCCAGATAGGCTTTTGTATTGTTTTTAAATTCCTTTGGAAGCGCATGTGCCCCTAAAAAAGTGGCTTTTATTTGGATTTCGTAATTTTCTTTGAGTTTTTTGATCACCCGAAGCATTTTTAACTCGCCCTCTTTATTAAGCCCGTATCCCGATTTTATCTCTATGGCTCCTGTTCCCAATCTCATTATTTCTTTGAGCCGCAAGGCAGATTGGGCATATAGATCTTCTTCCGATGTTTCCTGCAAGGTTTTGGCGCTGTTTAAAATTCCGCCGCCGCGATTGGCAATTTCTTCATAAGTCAATCCGTTGATCCTGTCGGCAAACTCCTGTTCCCGGTTTCCGGCATAGACCAAATGTGTATGTGAATCGCACCAGGCGGGCAACACGATTTTTCCTGTGAGATCAATAATTTTATCGGGTTTTATTTTTGGTATGGAGTCCATTTTCCCGAAATCCGCGATAATTCCGTTATCGGTTAAAAGCCAGGAATTTGAAATACAGGGCAGTTCTTTCATTTCTGTTCCTGAAAGTTTTTCTACGGAAGCATCCCTTATTTGTAACAGGTTTTTGATGTTTGTAAAGAGTAATTTCATATTGTAAAGATAAATAATCAGGTTTGAATTAAAACCGAAACCTTGTGTAAAGCATTATTTAATTAAAATCAAGATTAGAATTATTCCTGAAGAAGCAAGTCTAAAACAGGATCGCCTAAATTCAGAAATAGCTTAACATTGAAGATACCTAAAAATGAAGTGTTTTAGATTTTTTCTTTTTACTTTAGGGCAAAATTTATAAATCAAATCCCAATCCATATTATGACAGGAAAATCACATGGAATCAATACAATTTGTACCCATACCGGGGAACTGGAAGACAAACAATTTAAAGGTGCCATTTCACCATTATATATGTCCACTTCTTATGCTTTTGAAGATGTTGATGTAAAACGCTATCCCAGATATTTCAATACTCCAAACCAGGTAGCTCTTGCCAAAAAAATGGCGGCACTGGAACACGGGGAAGCAGCCTTGATCTTCGGAAGCGGAATGGCAGCCGTGAGTACTTCACTTTTTGCATTTTTGCACAATGGAGATCACGTAGTGCTTCAAAACACCCTCTACGGCGGGACCAGCAATTTGGTGGTGGAGGAATTCGCGAAATTCGGGATTGAATATTCCTTTACAAAAGACCTGAAGCCGGAGAGTTTTGAAGCCGAAATCAGGAAAAATACCAAAGTGATTTATATTGAAACCCCTTCAAATCCTTTGCTCACCATCACCGATATTAAGGCGGTGGCCGAAATTGCCAAAAAACACGAATTGGTCAGTATGATCGATAACACTTTTGCCTCACCGGTAAATCAAAACCCTATCGATTTTGGAATTGATGTGGTGATCCATTCGGCGACAAAATATATGGGAGGCCACAGTGATATTCTGGCCGGTACGGTTATTTCTTCTGAAGAACATATTAATACGATCTTTCAGCTTGCAAAGAATTTTGGAGGAAGCCTGAGCGATTATACGGTTTGGCTTTTGGAACGAAGTATAAAAACAATGGGAATAAGGGTTAAAGCCCAAAACAAGAACGCTAAAAAAATTGCCAAATTCCTGGAGCGCCATCCCGATATTGAAAAAGTGTATTACCCGGGACTCAAATCTCATCCGGATTATGCCCTTGCCAAGTCGCAAATGCACGGATTTGGAGGAATGCTCTCCTTCGAGTTAAAGGCAGGTTTGGATGCGGGATTATTTCAGAAAAAATTAAACCTGATAAAATCATCGATGAGCCTTGCAGGAATAGAGTCCACAATTTTATCGCCCACACTAACTTCTCACGCTTTATTGACTCCTGAAGAACGGGAAAATCAGGGGATAAGGGACGGATTGATGCGCTTCTCCCTGGGAATTGAAGAAAAAGAAGATTTGATAGCCGATATTGAGCAAGCTTTGGTGGAAGTTAGAAGTTAGAAAAGAGAAAATAGAGAAGAGAATAAAGAAAAAAGAGACAAGAACCAGGAAACAAGACTTCTTTGAAACACAAAAAATCTTGGCGACCTTTGCGAAAATCCTGGCGGTCTTTGCGGTTAAAGATTAGGAAGAAGGAATGGTTACTAGTGACAAAACTAAAATAAGTAGAAGTTAGAAAAGAGAATAAAGAATAAAGAAAAAAGAGCCTGGAACCAGGACTGCTTTGAAACACAAAAATTCTTTGCGCTCTTTGCGGTTAGAGATTAGGAGGAAGGAATGGATACTGGTGACAAAACTAAAATAAACAGAAGTTAGAAAAGAGAAAATAGAGAAGAGAATAAAGAAAAAAGAGACAAGAACCAGGAAACAGGACTTAAAATAGTTAACTTCTGAGAAGTAATTTTAAATTAGAAGTTAGAAGTTAGAAGTTGGAAAAGAGAAGATAGAATATAGAGAAAAGAGGCAATAAGCCGGGAAACAGGACTTAAAACAGTTAAACTTTTGAGAAGTGAAATTGGCTGGAATGTTCGAAATTTCACTCTTCACTATTCACTCTCCACTATTCACTATTCAGAAATAAATAATTAAAATGAAATTAGACATATTAGCAATAGGAGCACACCCGGATGATGTTGAACTGAGTTGCTCGGGCACCATTGCAAAGGAAATTGATCGCGGAAAAAAAGTGGGGATATTAGATCTTACCCGGGGAGAAATGGGAACCAGGG